>JBBIGW010000012.1:0-40773 GCA_037447355.1 Bacteroidia bacterium
CAAAGGGGCTTGTGATCAATGATTACCAGGTGATACTGGAAAAACAGTGGGAAGAACAGTTGCGGAAGAAGTACCCGGTTGTGATTGACCAGAAGGTGCTGGGGGAGATTTCGAGGTAGGGAGGAAATAGGCAATAGTGAGTGGTGAGTGGTGAGTGGTGAACCTGCCTGCCGGCAGGCAGGTGGTGAATGGGGCCTTCTAAGAATGATTGCGTTGGGATTGAGGCCTGCGAATTCTTAGGGACCGGCCCGCTTCGCCGCGAGGCGAGCGAGCGGGCAAGGCAGGTTGTAAAAGTATTGGCGGGTTTGCCCTTTCAACCGTTAAATACGACCCGTGCTTCCCCTCGCAATCAGACTGCTTTTCAGCACCAGGTGTTCACTCATATAATTGTTTGATTTCTTCTCAATTTTACGGAACAGCAGCTCGCAGGCTTCCCGGCCGATATCAAAAGCCGGTTGCGTGATGGTGGACAGCGAGGGATTGAGTAATGACGCGGTTCTTAAATTGGAAAAACTAATCACTTTTAAATCACCGGGTATTTTCAGTTTCAGTTCGTTGCATACATGGTAGGTGGCAATCGCCAGTTTTTCCACGGAAGCAAAAATGCCTTCGGGCCTGTTTTTCTTCGAAAGGAGTTTTTTAATGGCCAGCATGATACCCCCGTTTTCATCACCACAATGCACCGCCAGGTTTTTGCCTGGTTTGGCCGGAATGTTTTTCAGGGCATCAATATACCCCTGTTGTCGTTTGCGGTTGATGGATGTGTGCTGGGATAAGGATAAATAGGCAATCGTTTTGCAATGGTTTTGAAGAAGATGCTCTGTAGCCCTGTAGCCGCTTTCGTAATCATCCGTGGTAACAGTCGGGCAATCCGGTATTTCCGCGATCCGGTCAAAGAAAACGATGGGCATGCCGGTTTCTTTCAGCCGGACTAAATGCTGGTAATCGGCCGTTTCACTGCAAAGGGACATCAGTACGCCATCCACGCGGCCGCTTTGCAGGTGCCGGATCGTGGCGATTTCATTGGTATAGCTTTCATGGGTCAGGTAGGTCAAAACATGGAATCCCTTCTTTTCAGCGATGACCTGTATTCCATCCAGCACAACAGAGAAAAAGTTATTGGCGATTTCCGGGATCACCACGGCAATCGTCTGGCTTTTCCTTTTCCGCATACTGCTGGCATAGGGGTTGGGCTGGTAATTCAGTTTGTCCGCCAGGTCCCGGACCCGCTGCTTGGTTTCCGCTTTAATTTCCCAACTATCTCTCAGGGCTTTGGAAACGGTAGCGATAGAAAGGTTCAATTCTTTCGCCAGTTTTTTCAGGTCTGTTTTTTCCATATACAAGCTAAGGTTTATCAATACTACTACTAAAAAACGGTTCCTGCTTTTCGAAAACGTTTTCGATGAAAAATACGAATAACCGTGATTACGATCTGTGAATTATACACACTTTTACATGCTTATCCTGATTAAACGGTTTCAATAATCATCAAAATCGATTGCCATGCTTATCCGAAAGTTACTGCTCGTCATTAGTATTTTTCTTTTTTCCGGCGCTGCGGCTTTTGCGCAGACAACCAAAATTACCGGGAAGGTTTCCACTGCTGAAAACGGCACACCGTTGCCGGGTGTTACAGTAAAAAATGGGAAGGCCAGTACCGTTACGGATAAAGACGGCGCTTTTTCCCTGTCTGCCAGTAAGGGTTCCCTGTTAATTTTTTCACATACGGGTTACGAGGAGATGCAGGTAACTGTAGGTGATAATCATGAGCTGGCGGTCAGCCTTGTTGTAAAAGTCGGTACCCTTGACCAGGTAGTGGTGGTGGGATATGGTACTGCTAAGCGGAGGGACCTGACGGGATCCATTGCAAAAGTGGAATACGGCAGCCGTGTGAATACCACGGTAACACCTTCTTTTGAAGCGGGTTTGCAGGGCCGGGCCACCGGTCTGCAGATCATCAGTTCCAATGCAGTCCCGGGATCCGCTATCCGGGTAAGGGTGAGGGGACAAAATTCATTCACCGGTTCAGGAGATCCTTTATATGTGGTGGATGGTGTTCCGGTATATTCCGGTGATTATTCCATCACGGACGGAGCGATTAATACTGTGAGGGCCAGTAATGCCAATGTACTCTCCACGATCGACCCGGCGGATATTGAATCTGTGGAAGTATTGAAAGATGCGGCAGCTTCCGCCATCTATGGGGCCCGCGGGGCAAACGGGGTCATCGTGATCACGACCAAGCGGGGTAAGGCAGGGAAAACTGCTTTTAATGCAAGCTATTCCATCGGACAATCCCAGGCCACCAACAAACTGGAACTGATCAGTTCCCAGGACTGGTGGATGTTATACAATGAAGCCCGGGTTAATGATGGCAACGCGCCCAGGGACCCGGCTGTTCCCCTGACCATTAACGGGGGCACTTTTATTTATAATGATGTGGCCAATGTAAACACCAACTGGGTGGATGAATCACTGCGGAAAGGAATTACACAGGATGTCAATGTATCGGCCCGCGGGGGGAACGAGAAAACCCAGTTTTTTGTCGGCGGCGGGTACAAAACGCAGGAGGGGATCTTAAAAGGAAATAATTATGACCGCATCAGCGGAAGGGTAAATATCGACAACCAGGCCACACAGAATTTTAAATTCGGCCTGCAGTCCAGTATTTCTTATACAAAAAATGAGCAGGTGCCCACTTCTTTTGGCGGGGGACTCGGCGCGGCTCAATCCACCGCGTTGCGGTTATTCCCGGTGTATAATGCGGATAAAAGTTTTTACGGTACGCAGTTCCAGAATACCGGGATGAACCCGGTAGCCCGCCTGCTCAATACCTACACGACCAAGTCAACCCGTTTTATCAATAATATCTATGCGGATTTCAGGATCACCCCCAGTCTCAGTTTCCGTGCAGAATATGGCCTGGATATGCTGGATCAGTTTGAAGAAAGATATGATCACAAGATTAACCGGTATTTTGGCACCGCAGGACTGGCTGCCCGCTGGGAAAGGCGCATGAACATTACGAACATGAACGGGAATGCTTATTTCACGTATAAGAACACATTCCGTCAACGACATAATATTACGGTTACCGCTGGTTCATCTATCCAGAATAGTAAAACGAAAGCGATCGGGTTTAATCCTGCTGCCGGCGGGGTGGGCTTTATCAATGATTATTTTAATGAAACCACTTCCACCATGGTATGGGCGCCGGGATCCACACCGGCCGGGTCTGCCGTTACCGGTTATAACCAGCGTGATGCCTATCGCTTCCTTTCTTTCTTTGCCCGCGCTAACTACAAACTAAGTGATAAATATTTAGTGGGTGCCAGTTTCCGGGCGGATGGTTCTTCCCGTTTCGGGAGCGATCACCAGTTTGGTTATTTCCCCGCATTATCTGCCGGCTGGATCCTTACCGAAGAAGATTTTATGCAGAACAACAAGCTTTTTAGCTTCTTAAAACTGAGGGCCAGTTATGGATATACCGGGAATTCGGAAATAGGCAACTTCCGGTACCTCGGTACGTTTAGTTCCACTGGTGGTTATACAAATTTCCCCGGTATCACACCTACCCGCTTACCGAACCCGGATATCAGCTGGGAAAAAGCACGCCAGCTGGACCTGGGAGTTGAATTTGGTCTTCTCAACGGAAGGTTTAACGGCAGCCTGGGCGCTTACCGGAAAATATCCACGGATGTGCTGCTGGATAAACCCGCACCGACTTCAGCAACAGGACTCGGATCGATCCTGGTCAATGCGGAAGATGTGGTGGTCAGAAACCTGGGACTGGAGTTTGAGCTGACGGCAAGGATTATGCGAAAAAATGATTTTACCTGGACCGCTGATTTTAATATCTCCACCAACCAGAACAAAGTGCTGGAAACAGGCAATGTGCCCCCGGATGGTTTTGGTGCCGCCGAAGGGGATACCCGGGTTGTAAAAGGATACCCGATCGGTATTTCTTACCTGGCAAAATCAGCCGGCGTGAATCCCCTGACCGGTAATGAAATGATCTATGCACTGGACGGAACCGTCTTTGATGCATTGAAACAGTCGGATATCACCTCCAACCGGCAACCGGTAGGGAAGCCTTTCCCTGATTTTATCGCGGGACTGAATAATACGCTGACCTGGAAAAATTTTGAACTCAGTTTCCTGTTCTATGCTTCCCAGGGGAATAAAATTTACGATGACGGGGCCAAGCGCCAGATGGGAGGATTTATCGGTACCTGGAACCAGCGGACCGAAGTGTTAAAACGCTGGCAAAAACCCGGTGACGAAACCAATATTCCCCGGCTGACCATTACGAATTCATCCTTTGCCGGTTCGGACAGAAATACTTCAAGGTTTTTGTTTGATGCCTCCTTTGTCCGGCTCCGGAGTCTGAACTTCGCCTACAACCTGCCTGTATCTGTGATCCGGAAAGCCGGTTTATCCGCAGCGAAATTGTTTATCAACGGGAGCAATCTGCTCACTTTTACAAAGTATAAAGGCTGGGATCCGGAAGTGGTCCGCTATAATTTCAGTGCGGCCCAGTCCAATATATCATTCGATGCCCCGTATTTGCCAACCCCCCAGGCCAAAACGATCGTGGTGGGTATAAACCTCAGCTTCTAACCTTTAATCAGAAAGAAAATGAAAAAGATATATAGTATTCTCTTAGGGCTCGCCTTCATCGCCGGGGGCTGTAAAAAATACCTGGACATAAAACCCGTTAATGAACAACCGGACACGTACGTGTTGCAGACAAAAGCAAATGTGCTCGCTGTTTTGTATGCCGCTTATGACCGGGTACAGGCCGATAAATTTGTCGGGGGGAGATCCTTAATCGCTGCTGAACTGTACAGCGATAATGTGGATATGACAACCTCCTCCCTGGTTTCGAGCCAGGACTATGGTCCTTTCTCCAACCGCAATTTCGGGATCTTTAATAATGTGGGCCGGGATGTCTGGAGCACCGGTTACAGCGCTATCTACAATGCGAATATTGTCATTGATGCTGTTGATAAGAATTTATTTCCGGATGCTACGGATGCCGAAAAAGCAGTGTTGAAAGCAGAAGCTTTATTTATCCGGGCGATCTCCCATCATAACCTGGTCCGGGTATTTGCATTGCCTTATTCAAACAACCCGGCCACCGATCCCGGTGTTCCTCTCCGGATCACTCGCCCCACGCCTGCGGAAGCGCTGATCCCGGTTCCCAGGGCGAAGGTTGCAGATGTATACCAGCAGATCATTACGGACCTGAAAGCAGCTGAAATGGTATTACCGGCCACGAATGGCGGACGCGCTACCAGTTGGTCGGCCAAGGCCTTATTGGCCCGGGTGTATTTCGACATGGGTGATTATACCAATGCTTACACATACGCCAATGATGTTATTGCTAATGGCGGGTTTAGCCTGGGAGCAAATGTTACACTTCCTTTTAGAAATGTGGGACCCACCCAGGCATTGGGGGGTGTTATATTCCAGGTCATTAATATGACAGGAGATGATAACAGCAGCAAACTAAGAGGAGAATTCTGGAACAGCAATGCGGCGAATATTATTTTTTATGTGGATCCTGTTTTTTACCAGTCCTTTGATCCCCTGGATGCCAGGCGCAATTCACTGATTAACCCACCGGGAGCCAACAAAGCCTATTCACTGAAATACATGGGTTCCAACCCGGTGAATATCCCCGTCATCCGGTTAGCTGAAATGTTACTTACCCGGGCTGAATCAGCGGTGAGAAAAGGAGGTTATGTGGCTGCAGATGTAAGGGCGGACTATAACAGTCTGCGGACCCTCGCCGGTCTGGCACCTGACCTGCTTTCTTCAACGGATACTGAATTACTGACCGCAATCCAGCGGGAGCGTCATTTCGAACTGGCCATTGAGGGAGACCGGTATTATGAGCTGAGAAGGCTGAAGCAGAATATCCGGGGGCTGGCTTACAATGATAAATTACAGTTATTAAAGATACCTGACAGCGAAACAAGGGCAAACCCGGATATTGAGCAGAATTAAAAGAAGTTCCGCTAATTATACAAAGAAATTAAAGACGCTCTTAGCATCAGGGCAGCATAGCGATTCATATAAGCAGGACCCATTGTTCAGGCAATGGGTCTTTTTTATGTGGGCAAAACTCAACTTGTTTTTCAGCAAGTTGTTTGTACATTTAGTAGGGGCAGATTTGTTCCGTTAAAAAGGGCGTATGACCCGTTAATAGTTTGCAATGAATACAAAAACCAACTCCATCGTATTTATTCACGGGCTATTCATGAACCCCGAAAGCTGGGGCCCCTGGATTGACTATTTTGAAAACGCCGGTTATACCTGTTATGCACCAGCCTACGCGTACCACAATGGCCGCCCGGCGGATTTGCGTGCTCATATTGACCCGGAATTGGGCAAACTCAGTTTTGGCCGCGTCATTGATAATCTGGCCGCATTTATTGACAGCCTGCCCGAAAAACCGGTTTTAATCGGGCATTCCATGGGCGGACTGGCTGTTCAAAAACTGGTTGAAATGAATAAGGGTGCTGCGGGGATCTGCATTGATCCCGCTCCGCCGGCCGGCATTTTTAGTTTTAAGTGGAGTTTCCTGAAAGCGAATCTTCCTACCATCAATCCCCTGAAGGGAAATTCTTCCTGCCTGCCATCCGTGAAATGGTTTCAATATGCTTTTTGTAATACCATGACACTGGCGCAAACAGCCGCCGAGTATGAAAAATTCGTGGTTCCGGAAAGCCGGAATATACCCAGGAGCAGCACGGGGAAGGCCGGCAAAATCGATTTTAAAAAGCCGCATAACCCTTTACTGATCATCGCCGGGGAAAAAGATCATATCATTCCGTCCTCCCTGAACAGGAAAAATTTTAAGGCCTACAGGGATAAGAACAGTCGGACTGATTTCAAAGAATTTGCCGGGAGGACGCATTATATCTGCGGCCAGCAAAACTGGGAAGAAGTGGCGGGCTATATAATCAACTGGATAAAAAGCCTGGATTAAGGAAACGATAATATGGATTACAAGCATACAGATTTTTCGAAAGCAGGCGCCGCTTGCTTTCCGGGTCTTGTGGGCATTGAAGTGCTGCAGGTGACAACGAACCAGGCGGCAGCGAGGATAGAGGTGAAAGAAATACATTTTGCGCCGAACGGGTATTTGCATGCCGGCAGTATTGTGACACTGGCCGATACCATCGCCGGCTTTGGTTGTCTTTATAATTTACCGGAAAATGGAATTTCATTCACTACGATAGAACTGAAATCGAATTTTACCGGCACTGTTAAAGGCGGTTTTATCCGGGCGGATGCAGTGCTCCGGCATGGCGGAAAAACAACACAGGTATGGGATGTTGAGGTGACAGCGGAGGAAAGCGGGAAAACCATTGCCCTTTTCAGGTGCACGCAACTGATCCTGTACTGACCGGTAAAAGCAAATGGAAAAATAGTACTATGACAAAAATTAACCGGGTGCTCACGGGTTGGGGATGGGTAAGTATGATCCTGCTTTTTATCCTGATCGCAGCGGCTTTAATTTTTATGCTGTCCGGTTTTACCGAGACAAACCTTCGCACCGTGGTGAGGCTGACGGCACGGATGAGCGGGCTGCTCTTCTGCATGGCATTTACCGCCTCCTCTTTGTACAGGCTGGCGCAGAATGAATGCTCCCGGTGGATGCTGAAGAACCGGCGGTACCTGGGTATTTCATTCGCCCTCGTGCACCTGGTGCATTTGGCATTTATCGTTTTACTGGAGTCGGTTTTTGAATCCGTCCTGCCTGCCACCAAAATCATTACCATCCTGGGAGGCGGAATCGCTTATCTTTTTGTGCTGGCCATGCTGCTTACTTCGTTTCCCCGGTTTAAAGACAAACTGACCAGGAAGCAATGGAAAAGACTCCACACGACAGGCGGGTACTGGATTTGGGGGATATTTATTTTCAGCTACCTGAAACGGATCCCGGCTGATTATTTTTATTTGCCGTGGGCCCTGCTTTTTATGGCCGTATTGCTTATCAGGCTATGGAATGCGAGGCAGGAGCACCCGGTTACAGGAGAAATGCTGCTGAATAAATAAAGGCGGCCGGCTTACTATTTTTTCAACAAAACCAACATTATGAAAAAGTTGAACTACGAATCTTTCGGTTATGGTATCAGCGTACTGGGCCTGGTGATTGTTTTATTATGGATCGGAATTTTTAAATTCACACCCACGGAGGCAAAGGGAATTGAATCCCTGGTAAAGAACAGTTTCCTGCTAAGCTGGCTTTATGATGTAACCACGGTGCAGGGGGCTTCGAACCTGGTCGGCGGTATTGAGATCCTGGCAGCTGCCTGCCTGTTCCTTTCTTTTTTCTCAAAAAAGGCGGGGGTGCTGGGCGGGGCCCTGTCCGGGATCACTTTTTTGGTGACCCTGAGTTTCCTGTTTACCACGCCGGGTGTATCCAGGACGATTGACGGAATTCCGGTAACAGAATTCTTTATTTTAAAAGACATCATGGCACTGGGTATCTCCCTGCTGGTGCTGGGTAAAAGTCTGCGCGGCTGAAACGGCAGGTCCTGCGAAACCATAATTCTACCTTTGGCCTATGGCGACGGCGATTAAGAAATACACATTTAAATCACCGGCAACCTTTCAAATCGAAGTGCTGCCATTGGAAAAGCTGACAAAGCAGTACCGGGACCAACTGATCACTCCTCACCGTACCGACTTTTACCATATATTTTTACTGGGAAACTGCTCCCCGGTTCATTGGGTGGACTTTAACCCGGTAAAAACGGAGCCCTATTCTCTTCTGTTTATAGACAAAGACCGGGTGCAGCAGTTTGATCCCCGGTTGCCATACACCGGCAGCCTGTTATTGTTTACGGATGACTTTTTTTCCGTTTCGGCCGCCGATACCCATTTCTTGAAGAGCAGCATCCTGTTTAATGGACTGATTGATCACCCGGCGTTCCAGTTGGGAGAAATACCCTGCGGGCAATACCAGGACATTTGCCGGCAGATAGCAAATGAGCAGGAAGGGCCGGCTGATTCCTCCACACAGGCCATTCTCCGAAACTGGCTGCATAATTTTTTATTACTGGCTGAAAGGGAAAAAAGAAAGCAGGGGTTTTCCGAATTCAAAAAAAGCATTGACCTTGATTATATGCTTTTGTTCAGGGCCCTGCTGGAGTCCGGCTTTGCCGTTAACAAAAACGTGGGCTTCTATGCAGACAGCCTGCATATTTCAGAAAAACGCCTGGGGCAGGCCAGCCAAAAAATACTGGGCAAACATCCTAAGGCGATCATTGATGAAAGGGTGCTGTTAGAAGCGAAACGGCTGCTGGTGTACAGTCATCAGTCCGCAAAGGAAATCGGGTTTGAACTGGGATTTGAAGAGCCCACCAATTTCATTAAATATTTTCGTCGTCATACCGGGATGACCCCGCTTGCTTTCCGGGCAAAATACCGCTGATACCGTCCCCCGAACCTGCGCAAAATGATCATTCAAGGGCGGGGAATTACCTTTTGTCCTGTTGGGAAACACGGGATCTTGCAGGTCAATTCTTCACCCAAAAATTAGTAAAGATGGACAACAAAGAAGCAATAACAGCTTTTTACCGGAAAGCACTGACTGTAAACAGGGAAACCAGCCCGGAGACCGTCCTGGCAGCAATACTGGCCGACGGTTTTATTTCCAGCAATACCCGCGAGCCTGCTAAGAGCAAAGAGGCGCTGATCAAACAAGTGAGTTTTTTCTGGCAGCTGGTACCCGACCTGCGATGGGAGCCGCAGGAAATGATAAACGAGGGGAATAAATACGTGGTGCGCAGTATCGCCTCGGGAACGCCCAGGGGTTCGTTTATGGGAGTGGACACAGATGGTACAAAAACATTCCGGATCATGACCATCGATATTCATACGGTGGAGGACGGAAAGATAAAATCAGTGTATCATGTGGAGGAATGGGGAGATGCCATTGTCCAGTTAAAATCCTAAGGGGCGGACCGTTTTTTGTTGGAGGAATTCAGTATTTTGCAGGAACACTGCAATTATGAAAAAGCTCGCCTTATCCTCCCTTCTCCTGTTGTTACTAACTGGTATGATGAACGCGCAAAACGATACGGCTGCTGTAAAGAAGCTGCGGATCGGTATTGCCGGGCTTACTCATACACATGTCCACTGGCTGCTGGGGCGGCCTGAGCGGGGCGATGTGCAGATCGTGGGGATCGTGGAGCCCAACCAGGAGCTGGCGCAGCGCTATGCCGGGGAGCATGGCTTCAGTATGGATATTGTTTTCAATACCCTGGCTGAAATGATAGAGAAGACAAAGCCGGAAGCCGTGGCCGCCTTTGGAACCATTTATGATCACCTGTCCGTGGTGGAAACCTGTGCCCCGCTGGGAATTCATGTCATGGTGGAAAAACCCCTGGCAGTAAGCCTTGAACAGGCGCAGCGGATGAAGATGCTGGCGGATAAGTATAAAATATTTTTGGTGACCAATTATGAAACGACCTGGTATGCTACCAATCATAAAGCATATACCTTGGTAAATGAGAACAAAGCGATTGGTGATCTGCGTAAAGTAGTAGTGCATGACGGGCATAAGGGTCCCAAAGAGATCGGTGTGAACAAGGAATTCCTGGACTGGCTGACCGACCCGGTCCTGAACGGAGGGGGTGCGGTGACCGATTTCGGTTGTTATGGTGCCAACCTGATCACCTGGCTGACAAAGGGAGAAAAGCCGGTATCCGTAATGGCGATGACGCAACAAATAAAGCCGGAGGTATATCCAAAGGTGGACGATGAGGCAACGATCCTGCTGCAATACCCGAAGATGCAGGGTATTATCCAGGCGTCCTGGAACTGGCCTTTTAGCAGGAAGGACATGGAGCTGTATGGTTCTACCGGTACTGTTTTTACCGATAACCGTTCCGGGATGAGGGTCCGGCTGGAAAACGATACAGCGGAAGTAAAAGAAAATCTAAAAGAGCGGGAATCTCCTTATGATGATCCTTTTGCTTTTTTTGCCGCCTTAATAAGGGGTAAAATCACCCTTTCCCCATACGATCTCTCTTCCCTGGAAAACAATATGATCGTGATGGAGATACTGGATGCGGCGAGAAAGAGTGCAAAGACGGGGAAGGCGGTCAAACTAAAATAAGCAGCCGCGATTATTTCTTTTTCCCGATGATCCGCTTCCGGTGCTGTAAGCCCCATTGCCTTAATTCATCAATTACTTTTTCCAGGGATTGCCCGTAATTGGTTAATGAATATTCTACCATTACGGGTATTGAATCATGCACGGTCCGCTTTATGAGTTCATTCATCTCTAACTCTCTCAGTTCCTTGGAGAGCATTTTATCTGTAATCTTCGGTATTTCCCTGGCAATCTGGCTGAAACGCTTGTTGCCGAACGATAGGGAGATAATGACCGGCAATTTCCATTTGCCACTTAAAATATCCAGCGCGTCCCTTACCGGAAGTATCATTTTGGTACAGGCGCCATGATTTTTTATTTCCTTTTCTGTTGCCATTGGTATGCTGTTTAACTATACTATAGTAAAGTGCTATATATGGGTATAGTACTTACAAATGTATAGCAAATAGGGATAGGTTTGTACTGGTAAACGATAACCACAAAAAAATTTACAAATGAATACCACGCTATGGATTGCCCAGGGCCTGCTGGCCGCTTTTTTTTTTAATACCGGGATTAATGAAGCTGACTACCTCAAAAGAAAAGTTAGTTGAGAAGAAACAGCTTTCTCCCGGAGCCCCGGCCCTCCCGGTACGGGTGATTGGTTTGCTGGAGTTGCTGGGGTCGGCCGGCATCATTTTGCCCCTTGCCACCGGAATCCTGCCGGTACTAACTCCTGTGGCGGCTGCGGGTTTTTGCCTCGTGATGGCAGGCGCTTTTGCAGTTCATTTTAAAAAAAAGGAATTCAGGATACTGCCATTGCTGGTACTGATCTTTGTACTTTCCGCCTTGGTTACCTGGTTCCGGATACCTTAGCAAGCGATCGCTTACACGCACCAGTGATCGCCTGTAAAATTCTATTGCCTTGTAGCGGGCCTCGCCGCACGATAGTGAAGACGAGCTCGCAACTCGTAGCTCAAAGCTCATGGTTCAAGGGTTATGTAAAAAAGATAGTTAACCTATAGCAGTTTATTAAACAGGCATTCACTAATCCCCGGTTTTCTCCACTTCCAGTTTCACTGCTGCATTCGATACCGGCAGTTTAATTTGCAGCAGGCCGGGATATGGGCTTTCGGCATCCAGCGATTTTCCATTGCAGGTGACTTTGTATTTATTCGCCGGGTTTAAACAGATCAGCATACTGCGCGGATGCGCGGGAGTGGCCTGGTCAAAGGTTAGATCAGCTTTATAAGAGGAAAGATCCTTGTTAAAAGACTGTTGATTGATCCAGGTTTCAAAACCGGTGGTTACCGTGCCCTGCCTGTAATAGGCACCGAACCAGGATAAGACCGGGTTGGAGAGCCCGGAGAACTGGTGCCAGCCCGCGCCTCTGCCGCTTTTGGCGAGGAAATGCTCGAATGTATAGTAGGATTCATTGGTTTCTTTGCTATAGACATCCAGCGCTTTTTCCGCGATTTTAAAGGCCAGTTCAGGCCGTCCCAGGTCCAGCATTGTTTTCCAGGTAAACCACTGGTGCGGCATCCATACTGAACCGTTCCAGTAGCCGTCAATCCGGTAATAGGGGGCGGACTGATCCACCACGCTGATCCCGGCAGGTGACCACATGTGCTTTTCCGAAAATATTTTTTCGATCAGGCCGATTTGCTGATCGGGTGTACAGATTCCGGCTATCAGCGGGTAAGCACCGTCCAGCCCCATATTTCTACTTTTTTAGTCGCCATAATTCAGGCGCCCGGTCGCATGCCCATCTTTGTCGTGCAGTACATAACTGAAATACCCGCTGCGGGGGTTCCATGAATATTTCTGCAAGGCCAGGGAAAAATCTTTGATATCCTTATCGTAAACGGGAATATCCGCTTTCAGACCCAGCACCCGGGCGGCCATCCGCATGATCTTACCGATACGTATTTGCTGCGCTGTATTGATGACCGGCGCGACGGTGGCTTCCGCTTTTTGCCGGTGTACTTCCACCTGGGGCGGATAATCGTCCCAGCCTCCTGAGTTGTACCAGTAATCCCATGTTTTCAGCAGGTTTGATTTCAACGTGCGTGTAGATGAACTCCCCAGCCGCCCCGACATGAATTCATAATATTGTTTCAGCCGCGGGTAAAAATAGGCCAGCATTTCTTTGGATTGCGTCCTGTTCCAAAGATCCAGGAATGCATAAAACTGCGTGGGCACCGGGGAGCCGTGATGGATATAGGCGGACTGGCTGCCAACAGGCGTAGTGTAGGCATTAATACATTCCGCTGCTTTATCAATATTGATCTCATTTAAACCCAGCGCGATAAATCCAAGATCCCAGGTGTACAAACTATTCCACCATTTGCCGGGCGTAAAGTGGCGGATATATTCGCGTTGGGTGTAGATTGGATACACCACATCATTCAGGACCGTCGCTTTCAGCATTTTTTGACTGAAGAGGTATTTCTCTCCCTGCGGCAAAATACCGGCTGAAACAGGATCAGCAGTTTTTTCATCCACTCCATATTGTGCTTTCAGGACGGTCAGCTCATTCAGCCTGTTCTTTACCTGCTGTTCATTGCCCGCGCAGAGCAGGCCATAGATCGTTTTCTCTGACCCCGGTTCCAGTTCCACCGGCCGGATAAAAACATTTGAATAATCGCCTTTGTAATTTCCTTTCAGTATGCTGTCCACATGGCTGTGTACGAGTCGCCGGAAAAAAATATCCAGCTCATCGTTTTTAATCTGCCGGAGTTTGAAATCAAGATCCCCGTCCCAGCCAAATCCATAATAGAGGGGAATGTCACCGTATTTTGAGATCAATTTCTGTTCCGTGGCATTATTGACCGATTCAGGGGAGTACTGCCTCGGTTGTTCCTCCAGCCGGGTGACTGCTTCTTCACCCGATGGGGTCAGTAAGATCCCGTTTAGTTCAATGGCGTCTCCCCCTGCTGATTCAATGACGATGGACCGGTCCTGCTTCCCCGTTAGCTGGTAGGGCAGATCGATATGTGAAAGTTTTCCGTTACCACTCAGGGTAACCGCCTGGTTAACCAGTCTTGTCAGGTTTAATGTACAGCGGCTGTTTTCTTTCATCCTGTACCATAAGCTCAGGGTGCCGCTGAGATGTTCCTTTTTAAAAACAGGTTGGTATACCAGTTTATCGCCTATGTTTTTTCCGAAATCCTGGCCAATGGCTGAACCCCCGATAAATGCATTGTCCCGGACCTCACCGCGCATCCAGCCATCGGTGACCAGGTTATCCTTCGGCCTTTTTTGTACATAATCCAGGGATAAATAATCAATCCCGTTCAGCCAGACTGCGTTTTCTGCATACGCCAGTTTACTGGCCGGGTAAACATCGGGGTATTCAATTCCATAGACCAGGTTCAGGGACAGGTTCTGCGGTATTTCTGTGCGGTTGACACATTTCATGCTTACTAATACCGTCAGGCTGTCAATGATGGTATAGGTAATATCGGTGTACACTTTATCCTTCCATTCCAGTTCATAGCGATAGGTATAGCGGGTCAAATCATTGTTTACTTCCCAGGGGAAATAACCGGACTCGCATTGCACGTTGGGTATAAGGATCTTGTTCCGGTAGAACCCGGGCAATACGGAAAAATCAAAGCGCATACCCGCCTTCATATCATAAATATGGGAAACACCGGCGTATTTCTTTGAGTAGGGCCCCCAGGGAGACAGGCTGATATCATGCGTATTCGTCAGCCTGGTAAAGTCCACTTTCAGCTGCCGGCCGGCCTGCGCGATTGCCTGTACGCTGATACAAAGAAGGGCGAGGGCCCGGAGGAGTCTGTATTTCATGGCGGGTATTTATTTTTTCAGGATCAGCGTACTGCAGGGGGCCAGCTGAACGGTATTATTTTTTACAGCGTTGCTCTTTGTAGTAAAGACAACTTTATTATACCCGGCCAGTTCACCGGGTAGCTGTATACTGCGTTCACTTTTTGATAGATTGTGCAGCACCAATACATCTTCATCTTCCCGGACCCTCCGGAATGAACAAATCTCTTTGATGCCAGGATCGACCGGGATGAGTTCACCCAGGCGCAGGGCCTTGCTGCCGTTTCTCAAACCAATCAGTGTTTTATAATAGTTCAATAAAGAGTTTTTATCTTTTAGTTGCCGGGCAGCAGGGATGATGGTACTGTCACTGCTGTAACGGGGTTTCACCCAGGCAGCCCTTCCCTTGTCATTCTTTATGTCATCCCATAGAAAAGGTTCTCTTATGAATTCATCCGGCTTTTTTCCCCGCATACCGATTTCTTCACCATAATACAGGTAGGGAGAACCCGGCAGGGTGAACAGGAGAGCAGCGGCGATCCTTGCCTTGTCCATATTGTCATCCACTGAACTCATGATGCGGTTCTGGTCATGATTGGTCAGGAAAGTGGCATCAATAAAATCCGGGTTGATGGTGGTATAGAAGTCTTCAATGGCTTTCAGCTTGATGGCCAGCGAATCGGCGCGTTCCTCATTCACAGCTTTCCGGATAGAAGAAGCCAGGTCAAAGTTGAACAAAGCGGGTATGCCTTTGAGATAGGGGGCCACGATATCAGAAGAAGCCCAGACCTCACCAACAAGGTAAACGTCTTGTTTAACTTTTCGCATTTCATTTAAAAAATAGACCCACCAGGCATGACTTTCCCTGGCTCTTTCCTCCGGGAAGATATGCCGGGCAGCGTCCAGCCGGAACCCATCAATCCCCATTTCGGTAAGCCAGAAACGGCCCGCTTTAAATATTTCCGCACGCAGTTTCGGGCTGTCAAAGTTCAGGTCGGGCATATGCGGACCGAAGTAACTGTAATAGAGGTAATCGCTTCCCTCCACTTTATTCCAGCGGTTCCGGTTCCGGGAATCTTCATTGGTACTGGTAACAAACGCTTTTACCTGCGGGTCATCTTTATGGGTCCATACAAAGTAGTCCCGGTAGGGGCTGTTTTCGTTTTTCGCCGCATCCATAAACCAGGGATGTTTGCTGGAGCAATGATTCAGCACCATATCAATCACCACTTTTATATTTCTTTTATGTGCTTCGGATACAAACTGCTTAAAATCATCTGTAGTCCCGTAATCCGGGTGGATGCCGTAATAATCGGTCACATCATATTTATGATAAGAAGGAGAGGGGTTGACGGGCATGAGCCAGACGGCTTCCACGCCCAGGTCCTCCAGGTAATCCAGTCTGGAGGTCATTCCCTTTATGTCTCCTTTGCCATCCCCGTCGGAATCGCAGAAGGACTGTACAAAGATTTCATACGATATCCCCTTTGGCCATTTGCTTACAGTGTCTTGCTGGGCATGGATGCTTTTTGAAGACGGGATAAGAACGATAAGGCCGGATAGCAAGAGCCGGAACAGGAATGTTTTTTTCATCGGAAAATATTTTAAATATTACCAAATAGCCGAAGCTCCGCCGGGGAGCCATTTTAAACATCTGCTTTTTTTGCTTTTACGGTCAGCAGGTACATCAGGATCCAGGCGAGGAGATAAGCAAACCCGCAAATCAGGAACATGATAAAGTAGCCCTGCTGCTCATGGCCTGCCGCTTTGTAATGTTCAAATAATTTAGGGGCCACCCGGGCAATGATCACCCCGCCTAAGGCACCGAACATACCGCCGATCCCTGTTACCGAACCGACTGCTTTTTTAGGAAACATATCACTGACCGTTGTAAAGATGTTGGCGCTCCATGCCTGGTGAGCCGCCGCCGCCAGGCCGATGATGATAACAGCCAGCCACATATTCATGGCGCCCAGCCATTGGGCGAATACCACGGGCAGTACACACAGTGCGTAGATGAACATGGATGTTCTACGGGCCTTCAGTACCGTCCAGTTATTATTCATTAGTTTCATAGGAAGCCAGCCCCCCAAAACACTCCCGAGGCTTGCCAGGGTATAAACCAGCGCCAGCGGCAACGCCATACCGGTACTTTCCAGGTGATATTCCTTATCGAGAAAATCGGGTAGCCAGAATAAATAAAACCACCAGACAGGATCGGTCAGGAATTTTCCCAGCGCAAAGGCCCAGGTTTGCCGCAATCCCAGCAATTTTATCCAGGATATTTTCCGGGTAATTGTTTTGGCGGGATCCTCCTGTATTTCATCCTTATCACTATGGATGTATTCAAACTCTTCCCGGGAAAGTTTTTTATGTCTTGCCGGAATTTCATAGTACCTGAACCATAGGATCAGCCAGATAAAACCGATGGCGCCGGTGATAATAAAAGCGGATTCCCATCCGAATTTCTTAGCAATGAAGGGAACGGTAAGCGGGGCCAGGATCGCACCGATATTGGTGCCTGAATTAAATATCCCGGTGGCAAAAGCTCTTTCTTTTTTCGGAAACCATTCTGCGGTGGCTTTAATAGCGGCGGGAAAGTTCCCGGCCTCGGTTACCCCTAATGCGGACCGTGCCACGCCAAAACCCAGTGTTGATTTTGCCAATGCGTGGGCAATAGCCGCCACACTCCATAGCCCGGTGGCCAGGGCATACCCGATCTTTGTTCCCAGTTTATCAATCAGTCTCCCGGCGCCCAATAACCCGATGGCATAAGAAAGCTGGAAGGCAATTACAATATTTCCGTAATCCGTTTCGGTCCAGTGAAATTCACCGGTCAGTGTCTTTTTCAACAGGCTGATGACAGCCCTGTCAAGATAATTGATCGTGGTGGCAAAAAATATCAGTCCGCAAATGGTCCACCTGTATTTTCCAATGGTCTGCTGCATGATCGTTTTTTTTGCCCGCTTTGAAGTGGGAGTGATTACGGCCTGATGGACCGGATTAATTCCAGTACTTTTTGGGTCCCGGCTTCTATCGTCGCATAATCCTTTTGTTCCATTAATTTTTTGCTGATCAGTTTACTGCCCATACCAACGGCGGCTGCACCGGCTTTGAACCAGGTTTCCAGGTTTTCCCGGGTGGTATCCACGCCACCGGTGGGCATAAAGAAAAGTGCCGGGAAGATGTCCCGGATGCTGCTGATAAACTCAGGCCCGAGCAGATTTCCCGGGAACAGTTTAATGAACCGGATCCCGTTATTTTCGGCTGCGATGATCTCCGAAGGCGTCATACAACCCGGCGCATAGAAGAGATCAAGGCTGCCGGCATAATTCGCCACCTCGGCCACATAGCCCGGGCTGACGAGGAAATCTGCCCCGGCATTTATATAATCCTCTGCCTGCTTTCTGTTTTTGATGGTTCCCACACCCAGCATCAGGCCCGGCATTTCGCTGTTCCTGGCTGCCACCAGTTTCTTAAAATTGGACAGGGCCGCTTCTCCCCGGTTTGTATATTCCACTGCTTTGATTCCTGCCCGGTTGATAGCCCGCAGCACTTCAATGCTTATCGTTTCATCCGGGTTGAAATAGAGGGGTAATATTCCCTGGCTGATGATCAGATCTGTAATTGCTTGTCTGGATGCCATCCGGTTTATATTTTTACTTTGATCACTAATTTTTTAATCCGGTCCTCCCCGATCATCGGGGCATGTACATCTTCCGGAAAAAAGACCGCAAACTGCCCGGCGGTTAATTGAAAATACATATCGGGAAGTTCATGATAGAACTGCACATCTTTCTCCGCATCGTAAGTTCCGTTTTCAACTACGCATTTCTCCCGGGGTTTCCATCCCATTTGCTCGGTCCCGCTGATACAAAGCTGTATGTCAATATGCTTATTGTGACATTCAAATTCTGCCACAGACTCCTCCCTCGTCATTCCCTTTTTGTCGGCAATGATAGCCCGTAGCTGATCTCCTTCAATGACATATTTACCGGCTTCGATTTTTTCCAGGTCAGTCTGCTGAATGTATGCAAAGGCTTTGGCGAACAGGGGATGCAGACTGTAATATTTCCCCGCATGCTGTATAGTGTCAATAATCATGTTGTTGTTTTGACGGGTGAACTACCGCTGCACCCTTCCGCTGGCATCGCCTTTCATCAGGCCCTTTACTTCGCTGAGCGTGGCATGGTTCAGGTCGCCGGGAATGGTATGTTTTAAGGCAGAAGCGGCCACGGCAAATTCTGCCGCCTCCTTCATCGCCATCCCAGTTACGAGGCCATAGATGAGTCCGCTGGCAAAGGAATCCCCGCTGCCGACGCGGTCAACGATCCGCACTTCATATTTTTTGGTATGATAAAAATCCGTGCCGTTATAAACCAGGGCGCCCCAGCCATTATCACTGGCACTATGACTTTCCCGGAGAGAGGAGGCAATATAGCTGAACCCGAACTTTTCCTTCATTTGTTTAAATACATCTTTAAATCCTTCCAGGTTGAGTTCGCCTTTGGTAACATCCGTATCCTTCGCTTTAAATCCGAGTGTGGTATCCGCGTCTTCTTCATTGCCGATACAGACATCCACGTACTGGCAGAGACGGGTCATTACGGCCCTTGCTTTTTCCTTACTCCATAATTTTTTCCGGTAGTTCAGGTCAATGCTGGTGGTAATACCCTTTGCTTTTGCCGCTTTCAGGGCCGCTTCCGTCAGCGCCGCAGCTTTATCACTCAGCGCCGGTGTGATACCGGTTGTGTGAAACCAGCTGGCTCCCTCCAGGATCTTATCAAAGTCAAACTCCGAAATATCCGCATCGGCAATAGCGGCGCCGGCCCGGTCGTACAGCACCTGCGAAGCCCGCATGGAAGCCCCGGTCTCTAAAAAATAAATACCCAGTCTTTCTCCGCCTCTTACGATGTATTGCGTATCCACCCCGTAACGGCGCAGGTGATTAATGGCCGACTGGCCAATGGGATTATCGGGAACCCTGGTCACGAATGTACCGTTCAGCCCGTAATTGCATAAAGCAGCACATACATTGGCCTCCCCGCCGCCATAGGTCACTTCAAAGCTTTCGGCCTGTACAAAGCGCTTATAGTCCGGGGTTGACAGCCTCAGCATGATCTCTCCCAGTGTTACGACTTTTTTTGACATGATCTTTAATTTTCAATTGGGTTTATTCATTCAGGCACCGGCTGTTTTCACCAGGGCGGGCTGATGATCCGGCTGCCAGTTAAAATAATTTTTTGCGTTGTTGAAACAAATATCCCGGATCACGCTTCCGGTCCAGTTAATATCATCCGGCAATTCACCGTTCTCAATTTCCTCGCCGAATAGGTTGCAAAGGATCCTCCGGAAATATTCATGACGGGGATAGGAGAGAAAACTCCGGGAGTCCGTGATCATCCCCACAAAGCGGCTCAGCAAACCCATATTGGAGAGGGCGTTGATCTGTTTGACCATCCCGTCTTTCTGATCCAGGAACCACCAGGCGGAGCCGTATTGTATTTTTCCCTTTATCGTTCCGTCATTAAAATTACCGGCCATGGTGGCCATCAATTCATTATAGGAAGGGTTCAGATTGTACAGGATGGTTTTCGCGAGCTGGCTTTTTGAATCCAGGCGGTCTAAGAATTTAGCGAGGGAGCGGGCCTGGATAAAATCGCCGATGGAATCACAACCGGTATCCGTTCCGGCCAGTTTTAATAGGCGGGAGTTGTTGTTGCGGAGCGCGCCTAAATGATATTGCTGTACCCATCCTTTTTCAAAATCCCAAACAGCAAACTGGTACAGAAGGGCGGATTTAAGTTTCAGGTTCTCTGTCGGGGAGAGATCCTGCCCTGACCGTATTTTATGAAAGGCTTTTTCGATCTCAGCTTCCGTGTAATCTTCAGCATAGATCTGTTCCAGTCCATGATCCGATACCGTACAATTCATGGAAGCAAAAAAGTCATGCCGTTGTTTAAGTGCATCCAGGTAGCCTGGGTAGGAAGATACAGACATACCGGATGCGGATTCCAGCCTGCTAACGTACGCATTAAAGGTTACGGCATCGTCCACCTGCATGGCATTGTCGGGACGAAAGGCAGGCAGTACTTTTATATCCAGGTCTTCCTCCGCCATTTTCCGGTGATGGGCCAGGTCGTCAACAGGGTCGTCGGTCGTGCAAATGACTTTTACATTCATCCGGCGTAATAAATTCCGGACAGAACAGGCAGGTGTCTGGAGTAAGGCAGTCGCTTCTTCATATATTTCCCTGGCGGTACCGGGATTCAGGATCTTCGTGATATTAAAATAGCGCTGCAGTTCCAGGTGGGTCCAGTGATACAAGGGATTCCGTAATGTGCAGGGAAGGGTTTCGGCCCATTTTTCGAATTTTGCATAATCACTTTTATTCCCGGTAGAATAGCTTTCATCTATCCCGTTAGCCCGCATCGCCCTCCATTTGTAATGGTCGCCATAGAGCCAGGCTTCGGTCAGCGTTTTAAACTGGTGATCAGCGGCGATCTGGGCAGGCGGCAGGTGGCAGTGGTAATCAATGATGGGCATTTCCTGCGCGAATTCATGATAGAGCCGCTGAGCCGTTTTTGTTTGCAGTAAGAAGTTTTCGTCTAAAAATTTTTTCACCTGTACATTTTTTGTAATTGACCTTTTTAAGATGTATACTCCGACCGGATTATACCTTCTTCCAGTCCCCGTATTTCAGCCAGTCCCCGCAACCGGCCAATGGCCGAATAACCGGGATTGGTTGTTTTGCCCATATCATCCAGCATCTGGTGGCCATGATCCGGGCGAAAGGGGATCGATATACTGTGGGTTTGCTGGATGGTTAACAGTTCTCTGACCACCGCGTACATGTCCACGTCGCCTCCCAGGTGATCGGCTTCATAAAAATTTCCCCCGGGGTCTTTGCTTACGTTGCGCAGATGAATGAAATGGATACGGCTGCCGTTCTGTTTTGCCATCAGCGGCAGGTCATTGACGGCCGAAGCTCCCAGCGAACCGGTACAAAAGCAAATACCATTGGAAGTGGCAGGCACTTTTTCATACAGGTAATCAAAATCAGCCTGTGAGTTCACCGTACGCGGCAGTCCCAAAATATCAAAAGGAGGGTCATCGGGGTGAATGGCCAGTTTTACCCCGCATTCCTCTGCAACCGGGGCAATCTCTTTTAAAAATTCACAAAGATTATCGCGTAAGGCCGCTTTATCAATTTCCTGGTATGGTTCCAGGCTGGCCCTCATTTCAGGTACGGTCATTTTCTTTTCCCCGGGGATGCCAAACATCACGACGGCGGCCAGTTCCTGCAATTGCTGTTCATTGTACTCCCGGAAGCGCTGTGCTGCCTGCCGGGTTATTCCTTCGGGATAGCTTTTTTCAGCCTCTTTACGTTTTAAAATATAAATATCGAATACGGCCAGGTCCACCCAGTTAAAATACAGGGCTTTCGACCCATCCGGCATGATATAATCCAGTTTGGTCCGGGTCCAGTCATTCACCGGCATAAAATTATAGGTGATGACCGGGATGCCGCTTTGGGCCACATTCCGGATGCTTTCCTTGTATTTTTCAATATAATTTTTATACGCGCCTGTTCTTGTTTTGATGCTTTCATGAACGGTAATGCTTTCCACCACGGACCAGCGAAGCCCGGTTTTTTCAATTTCATTTTTTCGCCTCATAACTTCTTCCGCCGGCCATACTTCTCCGTGCGGAATATGATGGAGCGCTGTAACAATACCGGTTGCCCCGGTTTGTTTGGCATCCTGTAAACTCACGGGGTCACCGGGTCCGAACCATCGCCATGTCTGCTGCATTTTGTACATATACGTTCCTGTTGAATTTAAACTCCGCTGAAAACTGTGAAACCTCCGTCCACCGTAATACCGGTTCCCGTTACAAACCGGGAGGCATCACTTAAGAGAAAGACCAGGGCCCCGGTCAGTTCTTCCGGGTTTCCAAACCGGTTGAATGGTGTTTTGTTGACGATCAGTTCGCCCCTGCTGGTTAGACTGCCATCCGGCTGGGTCAAAAGTGTTTTGTTCTGACTGGTCAGGAAAAATCCCGGGATAAGGGTATTCATCCGGATCCGGTCGCCGAATCGTTTGGCCAGTTCCACCGCGAACCATTTGGTATAACTTTCAATTGCGGATTTGGCCAGGCTATAGCCCAATACCCGGGTGACGGCCAGGCCGGAAGTAACCGAGGAGATATTCACGATACTCCCGGTCCCGTTGTTCTTAATGGTTTCTCCGAAAACCTGGGTGGGTAAAAGGGTGCCGAATAAATTCAGTTGCATCACCTGTTGCAGGGCGGACATATTCAGTTTGAAAATATCCTGGCCCGGCTGAATCACGGCTTCGGGCATATTCCCTCCTGCGGCATTGACCAGTCCGTCAATTTTGCCCCAGGCGGCAAGCACCTTGTCCCGGGCGGCGATCAGTTGCTGCTCATCGGTTACATCTGCTACCAGGGCCATCGCTTTCCCGCCCTGGTCATTGATAAGCGCCGCTCTTTCTTTTGCCACCCGTTCATTCCGGCCCAGGATACCAACTGCGGCTCCTGCCCGGGCGATAGCCTGTACAAAAGCTTCGCCCAGTACCCCGGTGCCACCGGTTACTATGATCACTTTGTCTTTTAAGGGAAGATCGTTTTGCATATCCTGCGGTTTATCGTATCAGCTGATTTTTTATCCGGCACCCGCTTATTGCCGGCAGGTTTTTATCACGATGTTTTTGGTAACGGGGGAACCTTGGATTGAAAGGGTTTGTGTCTTTTTTTCCGCATCCCATAACAAAGCTAACTTTTTTACACGGGTACCATTCACTTCAAAACAAAGCGGGCGGGACATTCCGTGGAAGACAATGGTATACGCTCTTTGCCGCGGTGAACGGGTATAAGAGCCCGCGGAAGCCCCGATCGTTAACGAAAAAGAGGATTGGTTGAATGAGATCGCTGTTGTCCTTTTTTCATTCCTGTTCCGGTAGTTCTCGGTAACCCCGTCATCTTCGTACAGGGTGAATGCCGCATCTTTTCCCGGGTACACATGCAGGGTCAGTGTATCCTCATGAATAAAGGCCGTGCTCAATGCATAATTCGCCATGGGCAGGATGGAACCGGCTTTGACAAACAAGGGTAATTTCCCAATGGGCGCGGCGTAATCAATCACCTGGTCCCCGTTTATTGAATGGTCATCCCAGAAGTCGTACCATGTTCCTTTGGGCAGCCAAAGCGCTACCTGGTCTGAGTCGGAGCAATTGGGCGCGACCAGCAATTCATTCCCCCACATATACTGCAGGTCATATTTCCAGGCAAGCGGGTCTTTTTGATAATCAATGACCATGGCCCGGGCCATGGGCAAACCAGTCTCATTGGCCCGGCGGGCATAAGTATATATATAAGGCATCAGTTTATAGCGTAATTCAGCATACAGTTTTACGTCTTTCCGGGTTTCTTCCGGCCGGTCAAGCGGCCACCTGGATTTTCCCACGCCATGCGGTTTCCAGAAGGGAGTGAAGCTGCCCCAGGCCATGGACCATTGGCTGTACATGGAATCACCGGGCGTTATTTTTGATTCACCGAGGTGAAAGCCACCGGCATCATGACCCCAAAAGGGAAAACCAGAGAGGCCGGCTAACTGCAGCCCCCGTACCTGTGTTTTCATGTCCTCATAGGTCGAATTAATATCCCCGCTCCACAGGGTGGCGTAGCGTTGCGCCCCGGCGGTCATGCCCCGCACCCATACAAAGGGCCTTTTTGTTCCTTTAAAACTTTTGTCCCAGCCTTGCTGGACCAGTGATTTGGCCACCAGGAAGAACCAGTAATTCCTCATCTCCAGCCAGGTGGTTCCGTTCCCGAACTTCATGGTTACCGGCGCTTTTCCCATTTCATCGAATTCGTCAATCCATAACGCATCACCGGGATAACGGAGCGCCGGGTTCAGTGACTTGCTCCACATGGTATTCCAGAACCAGTCACGGACTTCTTTTTTTGTGAAATCAGGAGCGCTGGTATTGAAATCAATTCCTTCGTTTTGGGGCAGGTTGAAAGATGGTTTCCAGCCCTCACTCTGCACAGCAATACAGCGGTTAAAATCGAGCGTGGTGATCAACCCGTTTGCCTTCACCCATTGCTGGTATTCTTTGGGATCCGGATACCGGGTTTTATCCCAGTCAAAATAAGACAGGCAGCGCTGACCGCCACCGGCCCGCCAGCGGTTATCGTTAACAATATGATCGAGGGGAAATCCTGCCGCCCGGTGTTCAGTAATCTTCTTTTTCCACCATTGTTCATCCGAGGGATCCGGGCTGTTGTGGTCATTTCCCTTGTCGGAGAGCGCCAGTCCAAAGAATGCTTTAAGCGGTAACCGGGGTCTCCCGGTCAGTTGGGTGTACCGGTCAAGTATACTTGTAAAAGAGGGCCCCAGGATCACAAAATAATCCATACGGCCATCGCCCTGTATGGAGAATGCATAGCCGGCATTGTTCCCGAAATCAAAGGTATTGGGGAATGTGCTGTTGAGAAATATTCCGTATCCTTTATCTGATAAATAGAAGGGTACGATCAGCGGGGCCTGCTGCCGGTGTTCGGTCCCGTAGTTACGGCTGATCCGTTGGCCCCGCAGGTCAATGCTTTCTCCCCGGCCAAAATACCCGTGACCCAGCCCGGTGAAATGTTCGCTGGTATCGCTGATAAAGGAAGTACGAATTGAATCCGCCTCCCATTGCGTACTTTTTTTTTCTTTCAAAAATGGAATGGATTCCCCGTTCCTGGAAAAAGAGGCATTCATCCCCTCTTTATTGATCCTGACCGCGATCCCGCCTCTCACCCCGGTGGAAAAAGCCAGCCATCCTTCTTCCTCCGTTTGTTTCAGTTTACCGGGCCAGTTGTGTGATTCCACCATTTCATAATGATCATCGGGGAAAAATGCTTCGTTATTCCGGACTGCCTGGACACGAATCATATAATCCCCATAGGCGGTAATCCGCAAACGGTTTCCCTGCGGGCCGGTTATAATACAGCTGTTGTTCGCCCGCGTACTGTGCAGCCCTGTTTGTGCAATACCCGTCAGGGCACAATAAAGCAATAAAAAGAAGACAAAAAAACATTTCATATGACATCAGGTATAAATGAAATAAACCCGGGGCCTTGTACAGCCGGGACCTTTGCCTAAAAGTAAACAGGCACACCTTATTAATGAGTGATTTACGGCAGAATATTTACATTCTTTACGAAAACGTTTTCGAAAACGATACTGCCGGGGCCGGGCAGGCAAATCAATTTGCCAGGAGTAAAAAAACCGGGGAAAGAAGTTCTTCCGGACTTCCCGACTGTATAAACTTTGTCTAAATATCTTTCACCACATTCGCTACCAGCAACGGTCTTCCTAATGTATAGTAGTGTAAGACCGGTACACCGGCTTTCTTCAGTTCCCTTGACTGCATCAGCAGCCATTCCGCGCCTACTTTTTCCACGTCTTCATCCGTTTTGCAGCGGAGGACTTCATTGGAGAGTTCGGCGGGCAGGTCGATATGGAAGGTCTTGGGTAAAATGGTCAGTTGTTTTTTGGAGTAAATGGGTTTCAGTCCCGGGATGATGGGGACATGGATCCCGGTTTCGCGGCAGGATTTTACAAACGCATGGAATTTGGCGTTGTCGAAAAACATCTGTGTAATGATATAGTCAGCGCCGAGATCGACTTTCTGTTTCAGGTACCGCAGGTCGGTTTCCATATTTGGCGCCTCAAAATGTTTTTCCGGGTAGCCGGCCACACCTACACAGAATTCTGTTTTATGGGTGCCTTTCAGTTCGTCTTCCAGGTAGATCCCTGCATTCAGGTTCACCACCTGTTTCAGCAGGTCGCTGGCATATTTATGTCCCCCGGGTTCGGGTTCAAAAGCCGTTTCATTTTTAGCCGCGTCTCCCCGCAACACCAGTACATTGTCAATGCCGAGGTAACGGAGGTTGATCAGGGCATCTTCGGTTTCATTGATACTAAAGCCGCCGCAGATGAGGTGGGGTACGGTGTCCACATTGTATTTATTCATGATGGCCGCGCAGATACTTTCCGTGCCCGGCCTTTTCCGGACCACTACTTTTTCAAAACTGCCATCGGCTCTTTTCTTGAAAACATGTTCGCTGCGGTGGTAGGTCACATTGATAAAGGAAGGATTGAACTCCATCAGGGGATCCAGGTGCCGGTAGAGCGCTTCAATACCCTTCCCTTTGAGCGGTGGGAGTACTTCAAAGGAGATCAGGGTGTCCTTGGCCTGTTTGATATGGTCGGTAACCTTCATACGCTTACAAAATGACTGCAAACATACTGAAGAGGATAAATATATTCCAAACTATATCAGGGTAAACGTGAACAGTCGTTAATACCGGATCTCGGTGAGTTCCCAGCGTTTGTCGATATGCCGGACCCCTGTAAAAGTGTTCAATACATATTTTTCCATTTTTGCCAGCCAGAGATTTTTATTATACCAGAGAATATCATCGGTTTGCCCGGCACGCTGCCCGGTATAACGGGTCACTATGGCATTAAAATAGGGAAGATCCAGTTGCAGGTTCACATGGGTTACGGTGAAATCCTCATCGGACCCCTCGTTATAACTGGTATAGGCATCATTCACTGATGCAGGATCTTTGCAAAGCAATTGCGCCGCGCTGTTGGCATATTGGTTGAGCCCGTTTGCCCTTACCCGCAGCAGGAACACCGGGTTGTTCACACTGTCCACGAGCTTCAGCCATTTTTCGCCGCCAAGGGTCTCCTCACTGATGGCCCGGTAACGGGTACTGGATGTAGTACTCAGGGTGCCGGAGGCGCTGAAGGTCTTGTAAGTATAGGTCCAGCTGGTCCCTACCCGGGGCGTTGTGGGTACCTCCGGCTGCTTGTCTTTTTTGCAGGAAACAAAAAATAAAGGAAAGGTGAGCATAAGCAGGGTAAACAGTTTGCGGGACCAGTTCATGCTTGAATTTTAGAGCAATTTAGCAAAGTTTGACAGGAATTGACCACCTGTTTAAAAGCGCAAACCCACCTGAAAATATTGTCTTCCCCCTCGCTGTAAGTGATGGATTGGTTATTTCAGCGTAAATGACCGGAGGATGGAAGATAATACGTCATTTGTAACCGCTTCATCGGTTGCGAAATAATTCCCGTAAAAAAGGTAGATAAACCCTTTCCCGGGATCGATGATCTTCCTGTCAACGGGAATGTAGTACAGAACGCCAGGATGACTGCCTGCCTGTTTTTGCTCAACAGCCCTAAGGCCTGTTGCCCGGGTACTGCCCAGGTAAACCGATGTTCTTTCTACTTGCGCATACTTTCCCCGGGCGTTCAATTGTTCATTCATATTATCCAGGTAATCATCGGCGCTGCCGCTGAACCGGGCCTTGCGAATGGCGAAATAAAAGGTTGAATTCCTGTAAACCTGCCCATCAGCAGAATCCCGGAACAGTTCCATACCCCTGGAAAATTTCAGGGAAAAATGCGGGTTTTGGTAACTAAAGATTCCGGGCTCTTCCGTCTTGCCGGTATTTTGGGTATTGACAGCCAGGTAGTAGTTATCTTTCACCGGCCATTCCTTCCCGTCCTTCAGGAATTTTCCGGTTGCGGGGTCAAATTCCAGCAGCGTACGATCGCCAAGCAGGCTGGTACCGGTCAGTGACAGTACCGGTTTTTTGCCCGCGATTCTCCAGCCATAGTTTGTAAAATGGGTAAAACCCAGCAATGCACCGGAATGAATGGACAACAGGTTATATAATGATGTTCCCCATTCTTTGCAAAGCAGGACCGAATCATTCAGCCGCGTGAAATATTCATAACCCACTTTAGTACGGATTTTACCGCTTGTGTCAATCAGGCCATATCCTCGTCCTTCTTCCCTGTTGTAATAATAGATTCCCTTAATGGGGGAAGATTTCAGGTAATGGTATGTTTCAGGAAAAGCCTTTTGCCCCTTGCGGTTGACCAGGGCCATATCACCATTGCTTTCCGTGATCACCGCAAAATTTCCGTTATACGATTCGGTTGACCTCACTGGTTCCGGAAATAACAGCTTACCGGTCCGGTCCACATAATTATAAATATCCAGGTTCCGGCTTCCGGCGGCGGGTTTCTCCATGATCCGGGCGAACCCATTTTTGAAACCATCCGGCAGGGGCAACTGATTTGCTGCCAGTTGGAAAAGCATTTCCCCTTTTTTGTTAATGGCTTTGGGCGCTTCCGCCAGGGATACCCTGACAAAACTGATTCCTTCACGATAAGGCTGGGCATAAATGAATGTTGCCGGAATCACCATTTGACCCTTCACATTGATAAATCCCGTTTTTTTGGTAACACTGTCTGCCACGATGGCCAGGCCGTCAGAAAAACTCACCATTTTATAAGCTTCTGCTTCCTGGGAGCGAAGCATTCGCAGTACAGATTCGCTGGCGTTGGCGATAGCCGGGGCAGCCGGGCAGAAGAAAGTTGATTTAAATGGATTGGCGCCGGTTTTATTGATATAAAAACATTTGCCGTCTTTCTTTACAAATGCCAGCCCGTCACTGAAGTCGCCGGCTTTCTCAAACTGGATCGGGATAACCAGTTTGCCGGATTGATCTGTATAACCTGATTTACCCGCTTTCATGACCCGGGCCATCCCATTGGAAAAAGCGAAGGTGGAATCATATTGGCAGGGGATGACCACTTTTGTCCTGAGTGAATCACAAAACCCGTATAACCGTTTACCGGTGCTGTCCGTTCCGCAATTACAATGGGAAAGTGATTGGGCGGAAAGAGGGTTCACAAAAAGTAATGTTGATAAAATTCCGCTTAGAAGAAGAATACGGAGCTGAGTGGAAGTCTGCATATGGTGGAAATTAAAGTAAGCCGGGATATCCCGGCCCATAAAAATCACCAATTACACCGCCGGAAAAAATGTGAGAAAAGTAGTATTTATTCAAAGCGGTACTGTTTTCTTCGACGCTTAATATTAAAGGAATATGATTAGAAGCCATGTCAAAAGTATTTTTTTGCCGGGAAGGCGATAAGACGGTAAGTAAAGAGTTGTTGGAAATCAAAACTTCCCGTCTTCCCGGCTATTACTTAATAGTGGCTTTTGGGATAACTTGTAGTATACTGATTGATCGGTAAACCCGGTCCTTTCGTACTTAAACAGGGGTTGCTCCCGGCTTATAGTTTGCCGAACAGCACCGATTGATCAACTGCTTTGAAATCTTTATCCAGCAATACCCGGGCCTGGTTCATTTCTTTTGAGCGGGCCCGGTAGCTGCAAAGGCAACGGTACCCGGCAGGAACAACACTGTCCGCACCCCGGATCCGTTTCAGGGCCTCGTTCATTTGTGTACGTAAGGCGGGAATTTCCTCATTGAAGCGCCGGGCGGCGGCTTCATAGGATGCCAGGAGCCGGACCGAACTGTCCGCATTCAACTTCAGGTCCTTTGAAATATCGATCAGTTCTTTTGCGGTCTGACTATTTTCCCGGCTCCTGTCCAGGCTGTCTGTCTTTTTTTGGACCAGGGAGAACAGGTAGTCCGCACAGCCCTGCAACCGTTGTTTTTCCGTGAGGGTATCCACTTTCAGGATCGTAATGCTGTCAATTTCCGCAGCGGGATCAATGAGCTGCCAGGCATTTATCAGATAATTTTTCAGCGACACGAGATCCACTTTTCCGGTGATATCCGGTTTCGTATCATTGCAGGAGAGGAAGAATAGTCCCAGGGCCATTAGGAATGTACCCGTATTTTTAAGGAACCGGCTGCTCATGGTTGTATTATTTTTCTTTATCGCCAAAATAGATAAACAGGTTAAAATGATTATCGGCTTTTACCAGCGCCAGCTGGATATGAAAACCTTTATATTGGTTATCCAGTGAAAATTTATGATCATCCAGCTTCCAGGTTTCTTCAAGCAGGTAAAAGCCGCCTGTTTTGGACCCGGTGGACAGGAGAGTGACCCCGTTAAAATCGGTCGTTTCAATAATTTTTTTCCATTTTTTATAGTCCGCCTGCGCGGCTGCGGAGGTACTGATGTCCGGGAACAGGGTCATCGCGACTGCTCTTTCACCTTCTTCCACTTTCATGGTCAGGTCAGCTCCTTCTATCTCCGTACTGAGGTCCTCAAATTTCGAAGGATAGGCCAGGAGCAGTTCCATGAACTGTTTTTTTATTTTGGCCTTGTCCTGCGCGTTACCTGTTATGGAAAGCAGGCAGATACCCAGCAGGAAAATAAGGGGGATGTTTTTTTTGTAAAAAATTTGTTTCATATAAGATGGTTTAATCGTAAACCCGTTCTTGTGCCCCGTTATGCTATTATAATAATCCTGTTTTTTTCAGGGCATCCGCCCGGCTGTTCACCTGCAGTTTCTCGTAGATATTGCGGATATGGGTCCGTACCGTCTCGAGGCTGACAAATAATTTTTCGGCGATCTCCTTATAGCGAAAGCCCTTGCTCAGTTGTTCCAGTATCTCCTGTTCCCGCCGGCTCAGGTCCTGGAAGTATTCATTGGTTTTTTCCCGTACGGTAAAAGCCTCAATCACTTTCCGGGCGATCTGGCTGCTGATGGGGCTGCCCCCGTTTTTCACTTCATAAATGGCTTCAATGACTTTGTCAGGCGGGGTGCTTTTCAGCAGGTAGCTGGTGGCGCCTGCTTTCAGCGCATCGAATATGGTATCCGCATTATCGTAAACCGTGAGCACCATCATCTGCATACGTGGGTGCAGTAATTTCAGCCGCCGGATGCAGTCAATGCCACTCATCCCCGGCAGGTTGATATCAAAAAGAGCGATTTCCACGGGCTGCACGGCCAGTTCTTTCAGGGCGGTCTCGCCATCCGCAAAGACCCGCAGCTCTTTTATGTCCACCTGCAGCTGTATCTGCCCGGCCAAATAATGGCGCACTTTTTCGTCGTCCTCAATAATGGCGATGGAGTCTATTTTCACGGTTCAAACTTCCTGTTTAGTTGATTATGTATGAATGTGATAAAAGTAGTAGGTTACAACGGTACGGAAAAACTGATCCGGCAGCCTTTTCCCGGCTCAGCGCTGATATCCAGCTGGCCACCCAGTTCCTCCACCCGGTGCCGGATATTCCGCAGGCCATTTCCCCCGGAGACCTGGCTAATGTCAAAGCCCCGGCCATCGTCTTCCACCTGGACGAATATTTTTTGTTCTTCCACCCGGGCTGTTAGGGACAGGTTGCCGGCCCCGCTGTGTTTAATGGCATTGTTCACGATTTCCTTAGTAATGAGCAGGAGGTTGCGCCGTTGCTCATTACGGAGGATAATGAAGCGGTTGACTTCGGGAAACTGCAACTCGTATTTTATCCCGGAATATTCCAGTTGTTTGTGCAGTTGTTCCCGCATATAGGCGAAGAGTTGCTCTGCTGTATTATTCTCCGGGTTCAGGCTCCAGATAATTTCACTCATGCTATTGACCAGCCGGCGGCTGGTAGCTGCAATATCCTCCAGTTCCCTTTCACCCTCCTCCGTTTTTTTGTGTTTGATGGATTCGCTCATCAGGATGATCTGTGTGAGACCCGCGCCGATATCGTCGTGCATTTCCCTGGAGATCCGTTGCCGCTCCCGGTTCAGTCGTTCCTGTTCTTCAAAGTTCCGGATCTTTTTCCGGAGTTTGCGTTGTGCAAAATAACGGGTTGAAACAATAGCGATGATGATGATGGCTAAAACACCGGTTAAAAAATAAACCCAGTTATAGTTCCTGGGAGCCTCAGGCAGCGCAATATGATACCGGTCCAGCAGGTAAGCATTGACCTCTTGTATTTCTTCTTTGGACAGCGTTCTGCCGTACAGGATGATCTCCGCAATATCGCCATTCAGCACTTCAAGTCTGCCATTGGAGGCAATCCGCATCACGTTTGAATCAGGCTGGTTATTACTTACCCGGTAATTGACCCTTATCTCTCCCCGGCGATAGAGATCAAATGTGGTATCAGAACTACGGGTAATCGTGGCTACTTCCCAGGATTTTGTTTTGATCGCCGCTAATGGAAGCCCTTCACTGCCTACCCCGTCGTAGTAGATATAAAGATCAGGGGAAGCACAAAACTGCCAGGTAATTCCTTTTCCAAAATAAGTGGAGATAAGGGTGCTGACGCCGCCACCGGATGTATAACTGGGACCGTTTAGCCGAAAGACCATGAAAATGGATCCCCTTTTCCCCGGAAAGGAACGAAATGGTTTTGTCTGCATCGTAATATCCGCCCCATTGAAACGGAGGACCGGGAACCCGTTGAGTTGGTTGGGCACCAGTTCAGGCCTGACTGCAGAAGATACCCCGGCGTCCCGGTGATGACCGCTCAGGTCCAGCCAGCCACTGACCCGGTTACTGGTGAAGAGGACACCTGTATCTGATTTTAGCCAGAGATCCAGGCTGTCCCTGGGAACCTGGGCCAAAGCAACCGTACTAACCAGGCAAAACACAAAAAAGGCAACAGTCAATTTCATAAACCGGATTAAATGTAGGGATTTAACCGGTTTGTTAAATACCCGGTACCCGTAACAGGTCTGTTACTGATCACTTATTTTTGCAGCTATGGCAGTTACCATCCGCACTGAACAGCTTGTAAAAAAATACGGCAGCCGCACCGTGGTCAACCATGTTTCCTTTGAAGTGAAGCAGGGGGAGATCGTGGGCTTACTGGGTCCCAATGGCGCCGGGAAGACCACTTCTTTTTACCAGGTGGTGGGACTGGTAAAGCCGGATGAGGGAAAAGTGTTTTTGAATGACCAGGATATCACCTCGCTCCCTATGTACAAAAGAGCCCAGATGGGGATTGGTTACCTGCCGCAGGAAGCATCGGTATTCCGTAAACTGAGCGTGGAAGATAATATTGCGGCGGTGCTGGAGATGACCAGGCTGACCAAACAGCAGCAACGGGAAAAACTGGAATCCCTGCTCAATGAATTCCGCCTGCAGCATGTTCGGAAAAGCAATGGCGATGTGCTGAGCGGTGGCGAAAGAAGGAGAACGGAAATAGCCCGGGCCTTATCCGTGGATCCCAAATTTATTTTATTAGATGAGCCCTTTGCCGGTATTGATCCCATCGCGGTGGAGGATATACAGGCGATCGTGGCCAAACTCAAATACAAGAATATCGGGATCCTGATCACGGACCATAATGTAACGGAAACCCTGTCCATCTGCGACCGGGCCTACCTGCTGATCGAGGGAAAGATCTTCAAGCATGGTACCGCGGAAGAACTGGCCGAAGATGAGCAGGTACGGAAACTCTATCTCGGCAGAAACTTCGAATTAAAAAGAAAGGACTGGTTGCATGAGGAAGCGAAGACCTCAGTCGGTAGTCTGGAGTCGGTAGCCGGTAGTCAGGAACCGGGAAACATGATGGAAGATGGATCTTCTTCAAACCGCGTTTTATTGTCATTTACCGAGCATACGTTATTAAAAACAACTGAATTACTAAAGTTGGTTAATTCGATCACTTCCCCTTTTTCAGGGTTTCGCAGGCAGGCCATTGACCTGAATACACCTGAATACATGAAACAGGTAAATGAACTGAAAGCCTCATTGATCAATTATGCCACTGCACATCAGCATGAGGAATTGCTGGCAAAAGCAAATGCCCTGCCGGCGCTTGATTTTAAGGAGTATGAAAATTTCTTTAATGCGAATGACTATGCAAGTATGGTGGGGGGTATTGTTAAAGGGATTACTTCCACATTTTATAAGGAGAAACTTAAAGGACTCAAAAGCCACCTGATCCATATTGAATCTGATCTGGGGTCATGTATTTTGTTCCTGAAGGCGCATTACTGATCCGCTTTGCCGCTTAAAATAATCGTCTGCGATGCCCCGGTAATGGACCTTATTTCCTGGAGCAGACAGGACAACTGAGATACTGCCCTTCCGGCTTTCCCGGTAAATTCGTTTATTTGTTTTTTTTCTGCATAAACGAAAATGCTCCTGTCACGCTGAGTAGGCCGCCAAAGCAAAGCGGAGGCGGGCGTATCGAAGCGTGACTGCCGAAATTGTATTATGGATTATCGCCAACTTCCGAAAATAGAACTGCACCTGCACCTCGACTGCAGCCTGAGTTATAAAGTGGTACAGCAACTGGACCCCTCAGTTAGCTATGAAGATTATTGCCATTTCTTTGTCGCGCCGCCCAAATGCACCGACCTGGTGGATTACCTGACCCGGGCCGTAAAGGGATTTGAGCTGATGCAGACCAAAGAGCAACTCCGGCTCGTGACCCTGGATCTTTTTGAACAGCTGAAGGCCGACCAGGTAATTTACGCGGAGATCCGCTTTGCGCCCCTGCTGCATATTACCAAAGGACTGACACCGGTTGAAGTGGTGCAGACCGTGAATGCGGCTGTAAATGAAGGAATCCGGGAGACGGGGGTGCAGGCCGGGCTGATCCTGTGCACCCTGCGTCATTTTAATGAGCAGCAGAGCATGCAGACCGTGGAACTGGTACAGCAATTCAAAGGGACCCATGTGCTGGCTTTTGATATTGCCGGTGATGAAGCAGGTTTTCCCATTGCCGCGCATGAACTTGCTTTTCAGTTCGCGAAGGAGAACCATATTCACTGCACTTCACATGCCGGCGAAGCAAAAGGCCCGGAAAGTGTATGGGAAACACTGGAACATTTTCATCCCACCCGGATCGGGCACGGAGTACGATGCGCGGAGGATGAGAAACTGCTTGATTTCCTGAAAAAAGAAGATATACATCTCGAAGTTTGTCCCACGAGCAATATTCAAACCCATATTTTTGACACAATCCGCCAGCATGTGGCCGATAAGATCTACCGGCACGGGGTGTCGATGAGTATCAATACAGACAGCCGTACCGTAACACCGGTGACCCTGTCTTCCGAGTATTCCTTGTTGCAGGAAACTTTTCAATGGGTGAAGGAACATTTCCTGCATTGTAACCTCGAAGCGGTCAGGCATTCTTTCACCAGTGCTGCCAGGAAAAAAGAGCTGAAACAGCGATTACTGGATGCGTATAACAACTGTTAGCAGATATGAATCAGGTTTTTGGCTGGTATTGTATAACCTGCGTCATGATCCGCGGGCAGGTATTTTGTAATTTTGTCCCATGAAAATGTGCAGAACAGCCCGTGGCAGCGTGACAATAATGATTTTATTCCTGCTGCTCTCAAACGGGGATTCCCTCCGGGCTCAGACAAAAAAGGTCAATAAACAAAACCAGTCCTGGTTCTCGGTTAATTCGGTTATTAAATTTTCCGGTCACTGGGCCCTGCTGGCTGATTTTCATACCCGCCGGAATCGTTTCCTGGCGGATAACAATTTTTATTTTGCCCGGGCCGGCATCCAGTATGCAATTGATAAGAATCTTTCCGTGGCAGCGGGCTATGCTCATTTATGGGCTTACCCGGCCACAAAGGACTGGCATACGATCGCCCATGAAAACAGGATCTACCAGCAGTTGCAATACAGCTCCGCATGGCGGAAGATCGGGGTGCTCCAGCGCATCCGCAATGAACAGCGCTGGCAGCAAAAGATCGCGAATGATCAGTTTACGGGCCAGCACCGTTTCAGCAACCGGCTCCGGTACCTGCTCAGCCTGAACATACCCGTGTTCAAAAAGAAAAACCTCCCTGCTATCAGTGTGTCCGACGAGCTCCTGCTCCAGTTTGGCCGGGAAATCGTTTATAATACCTTTGATCAGAACCGCCTTTTTTTCGGGATACGGGAACAGCTGACCCCGGGCATCGGTTTTGATATGGGCTATATGCGGGTATTCCAGCAGAAAAGATCGGGTTATGAATATGACCTGAATCATACTTTCCGCCTCTTCGTGTATTGTAACCTGCCAATTCACAAAAAATCCGGGAAATAAAGAGGGTAACCGCTCAGTTCGGGCCGCTTACCTGGTTTTGTTCAGGTAAATAATTTTATCTTGCCCTTATAATGAAATTGCTGAGTCCTGCCATATCCTCCCTGGCCCGCATGCGGCTCTGGCGTATTGAAGCCTGGAAAAACAACCCCCTGGATGCGCAGCGTGAAGTACTGCAGGACCTGGTCACTTCCGCTCAGTACACGGAATTCGGCAGGAAATATGATTTTTCCCGGCTTTTCAATGTCAAAGCCTTTAAGGAAGCGGTTCCCATTCATGAATACGATGATATAAAACCCTATATCGAGCGGATCATGCAGGGCGAGCAGAATATTCTCTGGAATACGCCGATCTACTGGTTTGCGAAAAGCAGCGGGACCACCAGTGACAAAAGCAAGTTTATTCCCATCAGCGAGGAAAGCCTGCAGGACGGGCATTACAAAGCCTCAAAGGATGTACTTTCCTTGTATTACCAGTTTAACCCGGATTCCAACCTGCTTACGGGCAAGGGGCTCGTCATTGGCGGCAGTCATAATATCAACCCCATGAACAACGACGCGCAATACGGCGATCTCAGTGCGGTATTGCTGCAAAACTCCCCTTTCTGGGGACATTGGCTCCGCACCCCCGATCTCAGCATTGCCCTGATGGATGAATGGGAAAGTAAGATCGAGAAGCTGGCAGAGAATACGATCCGGGAAAATGTAACCTCCATCTCCGGGGTACCTACCTGGACCCTCGTATTGTTCAAACGGATACTGGAAATGACGGGGAAAAAAACCATGAGCGAGGTCTGGCCCTCCCTTGAACTCTATATGCACGGCGGTGTTTCGTTTACTCCTTACCGCGAACAGTTCCGGAGAATCATCGGGAAAGAGATCAATTACCTGGAAATGTACAATGCCAGCGAAGGCTTTTTTGCCGCCCAGGATCAGCCGGGGCAGGAAGGAATGCTCCTGTTTACCGATCACGGGATCTTCATGGAATTTATGCCGGTGAGTGAATACGGGAAGCGCAAACCACAGACCGTGGGACTGCAGGATGTGGAATTGGGCCGGAACTATGCACTGGTGATCAGTACCAACGGCGGGCTCTGGCGCTATCTCGTAGGAGATACCGTGCAGTTTACCTCGCTGCGGCCCTACCGGGTGAAAGTATCGGGTCGCCTCAAACATTATATTAATGCGTTTGGCGAGGAGGTCATCGTGGACAATACCGATAAGGCCATTGCGATGGCTGCTGAAAAAACAGGAACGGTTGTGAATGATTATACCGCCGCGCCGGTTTATTTCTCCGATAACGCGAACGGGGCGCATGAATGGCTGATTGAGTTTGAGCAGGAGCCGGCCGACCTGGCAGCGTTTACCTGCGAACTGGATACCGCCCTGAAGAGCATCAACAGCGATTATGAAGCCAAACGATACAAAAGCATTGCCCTGGGTCAGCCTGTAGTGCATTCGTTGCGGAAAGGGGTATTTGCCGAATGGCTGCAAAGCAGGGGCAAGCTCGGCGGGCAGCATAAAGTTCCCCGGCTGAGCAATGAAAGAAAATACCTCGAGGAGATCCTCTCCATTCAATAAACCGGTCAATGACCGGTCCGAAAAATGACAAAGACTTAGTTTGCGAATATTTTCTTTCTTTTGTCAAATATTAAAAAACCGTTTATGAAATTACTCGAAGGAAAAGTGGCCATTGTCACCGGTGCCGCCCGTGGAATCGGGGAGGGGATCGCTGTAAAGTTTGCCGAACAGGGTGCGAATGTGGCTTTTACCTATGTCAGTGACAGCAGTGCGGAAAAAGCCGCGGCACTGGAAGCCCGGCTGACGGCAATGGGGATAAAGGCAAAAGCCTATAAAAGCAATGCCGGTGATTTTGCCCAATGCGAAGCCCTGGTGAATGATGTCCTGAAAGAATTCGGTGCCGTGGATATCTGTGTAAACAATGCCGGTATCTCCAAAGACAATTTATTACTCCGCATGAGCCCCGAACAATGGAATGATGTGATCCAGGTAAACCTGAACAGTGTTTTCTATATGACCAAACAGGTGATCCGCCCGATGATGAAGGCAAAGTCCGGGGTGATCATCAATATGAGTTCTATTATCGGGGAGATCGGCAATGCGGGGCAAAGCAGTTATGCGGCTTCTAAGGCCGGTATCATCGGCTTTACCAAATCCGTGGCCAAGGAACTGGGCAGCCGCAATATCCGTTGTAACGCCATCGCCCCGGGTTTTGTGGAAACGGATATGACCAGTTACCTCAAAGAAGGGGAGGCGGCCGATAAATACAAGGCCGGTATTCCCCTGGGTCGCTTTGCCAGCACGGAAGATATTGCCAACGTGACTTTGTTCCTGGCCAGTGATATGGGTTCTTATGTTACCGGGCAGACGATCAGCGTCTGCGGCGGGCTGAATATATAACAGGTCTGAATGGGGTTCTCTGCTGATCATTGAAAATTGAAAATTGTATATTGAACATTCAGGTCCTATATAGACGGAATTTTCAATGTTCATTGCCGAAATGCCAATAATGAAAATAAATGCTGTCAAAGGCGATATTACCCGTATTGAAGCCGATGCCATAGTAAATGCCGCCAATACATCTTTATTGGGTGGTGGCGGGGTGGATGGCGCTATTCATCGTGCAGGCGGACCTGCCATACTGGAGGATTGCAGAAAAATCATTGCCCGGCAGGGAGGGTGCAAGACCGGGGAAGCGGTAATTACAGGCGCCGGAAACCTGCCGGCGAAATATGTGATACATACCGTTGGGCCTGTGTGGAACGGGGGAAAGCAGGGGGAAGAGGAAAAACTGGCCTCCTGTTACCGTAATTCCCTTCAGCTGGCCCTGGATTATCAGTGCCGTACAGTGGCATTCCCGAATATCAGTACAGGGATTTATCATTTCCCAAAAGACAGGGCAGCCGCCATAGCCGTACAGGCAGTACAATCATTCCTGGCAGATCAGCAGGCTGCTATCAGCGTGATTTTTGTTTGTTTTGATGAGGAAAATTATCAATGGATACAGGCTGCAATGAATAAGGGATAGTTGTTGTTACTGTTGAACCCCTCCGGTGTTGTCTCAAACCGGTTCAATAGACCTAAGCAATGAACGGAGAGGGTATAAGAGAAGTAAAATGTCTGGCACACTTCAGGGAAGAATTGCGTATTTGAGCTAAGAGGTAAGAAGGAAAAAAGGTAAAGAGAGGATTCTTAAAGACGTAAGGTTTGCTATTCGCTGAAAGGTGCAGATCGTATTTTGTATCTTCTGTCAAATGTCATTTCTGAGGCTCTTACTTTTATGTCAGACTTTAGCAGCAGGTGTCCTTGTTACAGAATCGCAGTCAGTACCTGTCTTCCATGCCATTGTTGTTGAAAACCCGGTGTATCCCATTTTTCATAAGGGGCACTTTAAAGTTCAAAAGCATTCCGTGTTTCAGGTTCAGTAAAGAGAGATGTGTTTGTACCTGGTTAAAGTGGACAGGTGGTAAGGGATTAACAGATTTGAGTTCAGTAACCAGTTTTTCTTCAATCAAAAGGTCGATTTTATAAGCGTCCTTGATATAAAGCTCATCCCATTCAATCGGAAGAAAAAGCTGGCGGTGCACCTTATATCCCAATTTGGTGAGTTCGTAATACAATATCTCCTCATAAACGCGTTCGAAACAACCAGGTCCAATGCGGGAATGAATTTTAATACATAAATCAACTACGACTTTTGTCAATTCATCTATGGGAACAGGTTTAATCATAAAGTGCCTTTAACACGTAGGTCAGATCTGCTAAAGTATAAGTATAATTTAGTTAACAGGGGGAGTGTCCCCCCCCGGATTATTTTTATTTTCTCTCCCATGCTGGCCCTCTATATATGCACTTCAAAACATAACCTCCGTTACTCTTTTACTCTTAACTCTTTATGTAAAATTCAGAAGTCGCCAGACCCCTGTTTAAGAGGCAATATTTTTTTGGTTGTTTGAATTGAGGCAGAATCTCCTTACCTCCTTTCCTCTTTTACTCTT
>JBBIGW010000013.1:0-40497 GCA_037447355.1 Bacteroidia bacterium
TTCTACTCACCATTTTTCCCGAACTTCCCGTTTTAATTAACCAACATGGAAGTCAAAAACCTCTTCGACCCCGCTGTCAAACAAGAAATTATTGAACGGATCAACAGCCTTACTCCTCAATCTCCCCGTCAGTGGGGCAAAATGGATGTGGCCCAGATGCTGGCCCACCTGCAACAGCCGCTCGAAGTGGCCCTGGGAATCCGGACGATAAAAGGAACTTTTTTCTTTAACCTGATCATGCCGCTTTTCAAGAAAACACTTTGGGATGATAAGCCCTGGAAGAAGGGACTGCCTACTGACGCCACTTATATTATGACCGGCGAGGCAAAGGATTTTAACGCGGAGAAGGCAAAACTTCTGGAGCTGATCAGCCAGTTTAATGCCACTGATGTAACAAAGGAAAGACATCCTGTTTTTGGCCGCATGACCATCGAACAATGGAGCAAATCCGCCTGGAAACATATTGATCACCACCTGAAACAGTTCGGGGCCTGATATAAGTCATACCCTCACAGACCTGCCCGCCTTAGTTTTGGGGGCAGGTTTTTTATGTTCATGAATATCTGGAAAAATATCATCCGCAAGCCCAGCTGAGTCTTTACCAGCCCCGGTAAGACATATTATTTTCCCATTTGCAGCCACACTGCTCAAACTTTCATGCATGAAAACAATTATTGAACCCTTCCGGATCAAATCGGTTGAACCGATCTATTTTACCACAAAAGAAGAACGAAAAGTCATTTTAGCAAAAGCGGATTACAATTCCTTCCGCATCAGAGCCAGTGATATCTTAATTGACCTGCTCACCGACAGCGGCACCAGCGCCATGAGCAGTAACCAGTGGGCCGGTATTATGCTGGGTGATGAGTCGTACGCGGGCAGCAACAGTTTCTTCAAATTTGAAGACGCGGTCCGCAGTATCACCAATATGTCCTATATCATTCCCACCCACCAGGGAAGGGCCTCGGAAAAGATCCTTTTCACCGTCCTGGGCGGCAAAGGAAAATACTTTATCAGTAATACATTCTTTGATACCACCCGGGCCAATATTGAATTCTCAGGCGCGGAGGCGATCGACTGTATCTGTGAAGAAGGTAAACACCCCGGTACCCCTGCCCCCTTCAAAGGGAATATGGATATTACCGCACTGCGCAGCAATATAAAGGAAAAAGGAGCCGCGAATATCCCGCTGGTAATGATCACGATCACCAACAACTCCGGCGGCGGCCAGCCGGTAAGTATGCAGAATATCCGTGACGTAAGAGCGGTTTGTGATGAATTTAAAATTCCCTTGTATATCGACGCCTGCCGTTTCGCGGAGAACTCATACTTCATTAAATTAAGGGAAGAAGGCTACGCCGGTAAGTCTGTACCCGAAATTGCCCGTGAAATCTTTTCCTATGCCGACGGTTGCACCATGAGTGCCAAGAAAGATGCCTTTGCCAATATCGGTGGTTTCCTCGCCATGAACAACCTGGACCTCGCGATCCAATGCCGTAACCTTTTGATCATCACCGAAGGATTTACCACCTATGGCGGCTTAGCCGGCCGCGACCTGGAGGCCATCGCGATCGGTTTACAGGAAGTGATGGATGAACATTACCTCCAGTACAGGATCCGCAGTATGGAATACCTGACCAACAAACTGATTGACGCAGGTGTACCCGTCATGCAACCCGCCGGCGGGCACGCGGTTTACCTCAATGCCAAAGAATTCCTGCCGCATATTCCCGTGGATCAATACCCCGGGCAATCACTGGTCTGCGCCCTTTATGAAGAAGGCGGCATCCGGGCCGTGGAGATCGGGTCCCTCATGTTTGGTAAATATGATGATAATGGCAAACTAATACCCGCCACGCTGGAACTGGTGCGACTGGCTATTCCCCGGAGAGTGTATACCCAAAGTCATATCGACTATGTAGCCGAAGTGATCATTGAAGTATTCAAAAAAAGGAATGAACTAAAGGGAATGCTGATCACGGAAGAAACCCCGTTGCTCCGGCATTTTACAGCAAAACTCATCCCTCTCTCCTCAACCCCTCAACCCCAAACCACTCAACACTAAACCATGAAACATATCATTAAAAGAAGCTGGGCCGAGCCCTACAAAATAAAAATGGTGGAGCTGATCAAAATGACAAGTCCTGCCCAGCGCCGTAAAGCCATGAAGGAAGCCGGCTTTAATACTTTTTTGCTAAGATCCGAAGATGTCTATATCGACCTGCTGACCGATAGCGGAACATCTGCCATGAGTGACCAGCAATGGGCCGGCCTGATGTTGGGCGATGAAGCCTATGCCGGCAGCCGCAATTTTTATCACCTCGAGGAAGTGGTTCGGGATGTCTATGGCTATAAATACCTGGTGCCCACTCACCAGGGTCGTGGCGCGGAAAATATCATTTCAAAGATCCTGATCAAAAAAGGAGATATCATCCCGGGTAATATGTACTTCACCACCACGAGGCTGCACCAGGAACTGGCCGGAGGTAAATTTGAAGACATCATCATTGACGAGGCCCACGATGCAGAGAATGAATTTCCCTTTAAGGGCAATGTGGACCTGAAAAAACTGGAAACGCTGATCCGAAAATACGGGGCCAAACGGATTCCCTATGTCAGCATCGCCACGAGTGTGAATATGGCCGGCGGCCAGCCGATCAGTATCCGGAACCTGAAAGAACTCCGGGCCCTCACTAAAAAGCACGGTATCCGTATTATCCACGACATGACCCGCGTGGCGGAAAATGCCCATTTCATCCAGCGCCGGGAAAAAGGCTATGATAAAAAATCCATCCGCCAGATCGTTAAAGAAATATGCTCCTATACAGATGGGGCCACCATGAGCGCCAAGAAAGATGCCCTGGTCAATATCGGGGGATTCCTCGCCATCAATGATTGGGATGTATTTGAAGAAGCCCGGAATATGGTAGTAGTGTATGAAGGATTGCACACATATGGCGGAATGGCCGGGCGGGATATGGAAGCCATGGCCATCGGCATCCGGGAAAGCGTGGATGATGATCATATTCATGCCCGCGTGGGACAGGTGATCTACCTCGGCGAAAAAATGATGGATTACGGTGTTCCCATTGTGAAACCCATTGGCGGCCACGGGATATTCGTAGATGCGAAGAAATTCCTGCCCCATATTCCGCAGGACCAGTTCCCGGCGCAAACCTTAGCCGCCGAAGTGTACCTGGATTCAGGTGTACGCACCATGGAACGCGGGGTGGTGTCTGCCGGCCGCAAAGCCAACGGCGAAAACTACTATCCCAAACTGGAACTGGTGCGCTTCACCATTCCCCGCCGGGTTTACACGCAGGCCCATATGGATGTGATCGCTGAATCAACAGCCAGGGTATTTGACCGCCGGAATAAGATCAAAGGATTGAAAATGATATATGAGCCGAAGTACCTTCGCTTTTTCCAAGCAAGGTTTCAGCCATTATAATCCCTGATAAAACGGGGTAAAGTTATACCTGGCTGTAAGAAAAACAGCCATAGGATCTGATTGATCAGCTATTCCGTGTTATTCGGGTTAACAATCATTCATCCCGGTTCCAATTCAGCTTTTTGCCGATCCCCAGTGAATTATCTGTGTACTTGATATGATTTACCCGGATCGTCCATACATCCCCCGGCATAGCCAGGGCCACCGGGTGTTTTTTATGATAATGGGCCGACGCATGCTTTGCCAGCGGATGATCCAACGGCAGCAGCTTCCCTTCAAATTGTATCCCCTTTATCTGCAACAGGTTTAGCTTGTCAGGTAAAATGGTACCGGCCACGAGCGGGTTTTTGCTGAGGATAGCCGCGTGACGGGTATCTGTTGATGATTTATAATGCAACAAGCCTGCTTCCGCCTCAAATGAATAAAAAAAACTGAAACACCAGGGCTTCCCGGTCTCATCCACACAGGCCAGGTTGCCGCAGGTTTGCCTGGCAATAAATTCAGCTATTTTATCATTCATGATACTTTGATTATTCGTACCGGGCAGGCCGCCGCAATTTCCCTTGATTTATCTACGGCCGCTTCCGGAATTGCTAATACATACACTTCTTTTTTGATCACAGCCCTGATCAGCGTGGCTTTGCCATCCTTTTTCGACATCCGCCAGAGTTCCGGCTGCTGTTCATAACAGACCCCGCAACCAATACACTTATTCCGGTAATGAATGACCTTATGCATGGGCGGCCTCAACAATTTTATACAACTTATCCGATGGAGTAACCTTGGTGGCAAATTTCAGGGTAATCTTATCGCCCTTCACCGCTTCCTGGCCCGGCTCCCCGTTGACCATTAAGGTCTCCACTCTTTCTTTTACCATGCCGCATTTAGGGCCCGTCACCATGAAGGTGTCCCCTATTTTCAGGTTCCCGGATTCAAGGGTAAACTCCCCGATGGAAATTTTCGGATAATATTTACTCCCCTTGCCGATATAGATCTTCTTCTCGGTAGCTGCGGAACCCGGATGCGGCGTCCACTCGCCGAGTTTGCGCCCCAGGTAATAGCCTTCCCAGAAACCCCGGTTGTACACTTTTTCCATTTCCGATTTCCAGCCCTGTACTTTTTCCGGGGAGAAACTGCCATCATTCACTGCTGCTATCGCTTCCCGGTAACATTTTGTAACCACCTGTACATAATCGGCCCCCTTGGTGCGTCCTTCGATCTTCAGCACATGTACCCCGCTCTCAATCACCTGGTCCAGGATATCGATGGTGCAGAGATCCCTGGGCGACATAATGTATTCGTTTTCGATCAGCAGCTCTTCTCCCGTCTCCGCATCTTTTACCAGATAAGGCCGGCGGCAGTTCTGCACACAGGCACCCCGGTTGGCCGAGGCATGCTGGGTATGCAGGCTCAGGTAACATTTACCCGACACAGCCATGCAAAGAGCCCCGTGCACGAAGAGTTCAAGCTGAACCAGGTTCCCGGAAGGACCTTTGATCCTCCTCCTGGAAATCTCTGTTGAAATTTCCTGTACCTGTTTGAGGGTAAGTTCCCGGGCCAGCACCATTACATCGGCATAGCGGGAAAAAAAATGAACGGATTCAATATTGCTGATATTGGCCTGGGTGGAAATATGCAGCGGTATTCCCAACTGGCTGCACTGCTCAATGACCGCAAAATCAGCCGCGATCACCGCATCGATCTTTTGCTTTTTGACTTCCTTCAGCACCAGTTTCAGCAGCTGCATATCATGATCATACATGATTGTATTGAGCGTGATATACGCTCTCAGCCCGTGCTTTTTACAAAGGGTGCTTACTGTTTTAATATCAGAAATGGTAAAGCTTTGCGAAGAGCGTGTGCGCATATTCAGTTGCTCCACACCAAAATAAACAGCATCCGCCCCGGCATTGACGGCCGCCTGTAAACTGTCGAAGGAGCCGGCGGGCGCCAGCAGTTCCACTTTTTCTTTTCTCATGAATATTTATTTCATTCCCTCCAGGATCCTTATATAATTCGCTCTTTCAAAAGCGGTGGGATCCGATACATTTTGCTGGCTCATGCTTCCCCGGAACGCGTCAATATTGTCGAAGCCCATCATGTACATCCAGTCCTGCAGTTCCTTGTTCAGGGTCTTCAGGTAAGGAATGCCGTTTTTATACAGGGAAGAAGCGGTCATGACCACATCGGCGCCGGCCAGCAGGTATTTCACCACTTCCACCGCACTTTGTACTCCGGTGGTGGCTGCCAGGGACAGATCCACCTTTCCATACAATAATGCGATCCATAAAAGGGGCAGCCGGATCTCGCTGGGCTCACTGTAATGCAGGTCGGTCTTCAGTACCAGCTCATTGATATCAAAGTCGGGCTGGTAAAAGCGGTTGAACAATACCAGGGCGTCTGCGCCGGAGTTCTTCATCCGCAGCGCCATATTACCCATAGAACTGAAATAGGGATTCAGTTTTACAGCCACCGGTATCTTCACACTTAATTTGATGCTTTCAATAATATTGAGGTAGCGGTGTTCCACTTCAGAAGAGGACATGGCAATATCACCAGGGATGAAAAAGACATTCACTTCGAGCGCGTCCGCACCGGCCTGTTCGATCTGGCGGGCATAATCGATCCAGCCTTCCGTGGTAATACCATTCAAACTCCCGATAACAGGAATAGTCACCCTTTCCTTCGCTTTCCGGATATTTTCCATGTAATCGTCCACGCCCACATTGAAATCCTCCAGGTCGGGGAAATAATCCATGGCTTCAGGAAAAGCATAGGAAGTTTCCGACATCACGGTTTTGACACGGGCCTCTTCCTTGCGGATCTGTTCTTCAAATAAAGAAGGCATCACAACGGCCCCGGCGCCATTCTCTTCCATCTTCACGACATTATCCACCTGCTCAGACAAGGTACAGGCAGATACAATGATGGGGGAATTCAGCTTCAACCCCATATAAGTGGATTGCAGGTTCATAAAATTCAAATTTAATAAAGCTGGCCCGAACAGTTCAGGCCGGCTTTCTTACGCTATAGGTACGAAGTCGCTGGCTTTTTTGGTGGCCAGTTCCTCGTATGTTTTCCATTTCAGGTTCACCAGCTCCTGGGCATGCTTCATCAGGTGTTCGGCCGCATCCGGATTGGTCATGGTAAGCACTTTGTACCGGAGTTCATTGTACGCATAATCCTTCAGTGAAACAGTAGGCCGCGGAGAATCCAGCACAAAGGGATTCTGGTTTTTCTTTCTCAGCACCGGGTTGTAACGGAGCAGGGGCCAGTGACCGCTTGCCACGGCTTTGTGCTGCTGGTCAAGGCCATTCTTCAGGTCGTACCCGTGGGCAATACAATGGCTGTACGCCAGGATCAGGGAAGGTCCGTCATAGGCTTCCGCTTCCCGCATAGCTAATAAGGCCTGCTGTGGATTGGCGCCAAAAGCCACCCTTGCCACATATACATTACCGTAAGAGATGGCCTGCATAGCCAGGTCTTTTTTGCCACCTGATTTACCACCGGCGGCGAATTTTGCCGTAGCCGCAGTGGGGGTTGATTTGGAAGACTGTCCGCCTGTATTGGAATAGACTTCCGTATCGAGTACCAGTACATTGATGTTCCGGCCGCTGGCCAGTGCATGGTCCAGGCCTCCATACCCAATATCATAGGCCCATCCGTCGCCACCTACCAGCCATACACTGCGGCGGACCAGTTGGTCGGCCACGGATAAAAGATGCCGGGCTGCCGGTGAATCCATGGTCTTCAGTTTTTCTTTCAGCGCTTCCACCCGCACCCGTTGTTCTACCAGTTCGGATTCGAGTACCTGGCTGGCATCCAGAATCGCTTTCACGGTTGCTTCACCAAGTTCTACTTTCAGGTCATTGAGCAATTGCCGCGCCACATCCAGTTGCTTGTCGGCCGTTACCCGCATGCCCAGTCCAAACTCGGCGTTGTCTTCAAACAGGGAATTGCTCCAGGCCGGTCCACGGCCTTCCTTATTCTTCGCCCAGGGAGTTGTCGGCAGGTTACCGCCATAGATAGATGAACAGCCAGTGGCATTGGCAACCAGTAAACGGTCACCGAATAACTGGGACAGGAGTTTCAGGTAAGGTGTTTCCCCGCAGCCGGCGCAGGCACCGGAGAATTCGAAAAGCGGTTCCAAAAACTGCGCACCATGTACCGTGGAGAAATCGATCTTGGAACGGTCGTTCCAGGGAATATTCTCAAAAAATTCAATGTTCTTTTGTTCTTGCTTCAATACAGGTGTTTTTTCGCCCATATTGATCGCCTTTTTGCTGCGGTTGGCCGGGTCGCTGGCCGGACAAACCTCCACGCATAAATTACAGCCAGTGCAATCTTCAAGGTACACCTGCAAAGAGTATTTGGTTTCGGGGAAACCCCTTGCATTGATCGGGGCGGATTTGAATCCCTCCGGCGCCTTGGCCAGGTGATCCTCATGGTAAAATTTAGCCCGGATCACACTGTGCGGACATACATAGGCACAGTTGCCGCACTGGATACAGAGATCGGGCTCCCAGGTCGCCACCAGGTCGGATACATTCCGTTTTTCCCATTGGGTGGTCCCGCTAGGATAGGTTCCATCCACGGTCATTTTACTTACGGGAATATCATCACCGTGACCAGACATCATTACGGCCGTCACATTTTTCACAAAGTCAGGAGCTTTACCGGATACGGTCAGCAGGTCCACATTGGCACTGGATGCTTTGGCGGGGATCTTCACTTCATAGAGGTGGGCCAGGGTGGCATCCACCGCCTTGAAGTTTTGTTCGATCACTTTCGGGCCTTTCTTGAAATAGGTCTTCTCAATCGCTTTCTTGATCTGTTTGATCGCATCATCCTTCGGCAAAACGCCGGAGAGCGCGAAATAACAGGTCTGCATGATCGTATTGATCCGGCCGCTCATACCCGTTTCCCGGGCTACTGTGGTCGCATCGATCACATAGACTTTGATCTTTTTATCAATGATCTGCTTTTGTACCTGTCCGGGTAATTTGCTCCATACTTCTTCTTTACTGTAAGGGCTGTTCAGCAGGAAACTGGCGCCGTGGGCGGCGAATTCCAGCATTTCCACTTTCTCTGTAAAATTAAACTGGTGACAGGCGATAAAATCCGCTTTGGAAATTAAATACGGTGCCCGGATCGGTTTGGGACCGAAACGCAAATGCGAAACAGTCCGGGCGCCTGATTTTTTGGAATCATAGACAAAATAGCCCTGTGCATACAGGTCCGTATTTTCCCCGATGATCTTGATCGTATTCTTATTGGCACCGACCGTACCATCGGCACCCAGGCCAAAGAACAGGCCCTGTCTCCATTCTGATTCATCCAGTTTGTATTCCGGGTCGTATTCCAGGCTGGTAAAGGTCACATCGTCATTGATCCCGATCGTAAAGCCGTTTTTCGGATGGTCTTTTTTCAGTTCATCATAGATTCCCTTCACCATGGCCGGGGTAAATTCTTTGGAAGAAAGCCCGTAACGGCCGCCCACTATATTCGGCAGGGTTTTGATTTTCTTCTGCTGGAAGGCTTCCACGAGGGAGGACAGCACATCCTGGTACATGGGTTCACCTGCAGCGCCGGACTCCTTGGTACGGTCGAGCACTGCAATAGTCTTAACGGAAGCCGGTAAGGCATCCATAAAATGAGACAAGGAGAACGGGCGGTACAGGCGGACATGCAGCACCCCGACTTTCTCACCTTTTTTCTCCAGCTCCTTCACGGTTTCAATCACGGTTTCCCCGCCGGATCCCATCACGATCACCAATCGTTCTGCATCGGGCGCACCGCTGTATTCAAACAACTGGTATTTTCTTCCGGTCATTTTAGCAAACTCATCCATTACCTGCTGCACGATGCCGGGTGTATTATTATAGAAAATATTTACCGTTTCCCTTCCCTGGAAGTACACATCGGGGTTCTGCGCCGTACCCCGGATAAAAGGATGCTCGGGATTGAGTCCGCGGTTCCGGTGAGCGATCACCAGGTCATCCGGTACCATGGATTTAATTTGTTCATCACTCAGGAGTTCCAGTTTATTCACTTCGTGTGAAGTACGGAAACCGTCAAAGAAATGCACAAAGGGTATCCGGGATTTCAGGGAGGCCACCTGGGAGATCAGGGCAAAATCATGGGCTTCCTGCACACTGGCCGAGCCCAGCATGGCAAAGCCTGTGGTCCGGGCCGCCATTATATCCTGGTGATCACCAAAGATGGAAAGTCCCTGTGCTGCTAAGGAACGGGCGGCCACATGGAATACAGCGGCGGTCAGTTCACCGGCAATCTTATACATATTGGGCAGCATCAGCATCAGGCCCTGGGAGGCGGTAAATGTAGTGGTCAGCGAACCGGTCTGCAAGGCGCCATGCACGGTACCTGCCGCGCCGCCTTCGCTCTGCAGTTCGATCACATCCGGTATATTGCCCCAGATATTCTTTGTTCCTTTGGCAGCCCATTCATCGGCCAGTTCCGCCATCGTGGAAGAAGGCGTAATCGGGTAGATGGCACAGACCTCGTTGATGCGGTAGGCCACGTAGGCCGCGGCTTCATTGCCATCGATTGTGGCAACTAATTTATTTCTATTTGACATCAGTAGTTGAATTAACAGGTTCAGGAATCATTTCTATCGCGTGACAGGGGCATTGTTCATAACAAACCGCGCAACCGGTGCAGGCATTGTAATTGAATTTATACCGGTTCCCCTTGCCTAATTTAATGATCGCGTCTTCGGGACAGGCGCCGAAACAACCATCGCACTCAAAGCAATTTCCGCAACTCAGGCAGCGTTGTGCCTCAAAGCGGGCTTCTTTTTCGGTCAGTCCGCTGAATACTTCTTCAAAACTTTTTACAGCCACTGCCGGTGCCAGCTTATCCTGTTCCTGCTGCGGCGCATCGGTCTTGTACCACATATGCAGTTTACGGAAACCCGCTGTCGGGTGTTTTTCCGGTTTCTGGTAAGGTTCCTGTAACAGGAATCCGTGGATATATTTAGCTGCTTTTTTACCATGACCCACTGCAATAGTGGTGCTCCTGTTTTCACCGGGCAGCATATCCCCGCCCGCAAAGATGCCCTCGTGGCCGGTCATCCGCTGCACATCGATAGCCACGGTACCATCCTCATTGATCTTAATATCATTCACCGCCCGCAGGAAACCCGTATCCGCTTCCTGTTTATTGGCATTGATCAGCACATCCGCTTCAACGGTTTCAAATTCACCGGTACCCACGGCCCTTCCTTTCTCTATTTTCATTTTTTCAAGCGTGATCTTTTTCTTTTCGATCCTGCTGATGCTGCGCAATAACTGAACATCCACTCCTTCGGCCAGGGCATCTTCGGTTTCATAATCATAGGCCGGCATCATTTTCTTGTCGCCGGCAAAGTAAACCGCCGCCTCTGAGCCAAAGCGTTTGAGCATCCGGGACAGGTAGAGCGCCAGTTTGCCACCGCCATATACCACTACTTTTTTATTCATGAAGGGAGATGCGTTCATTTTGGCTTCGCGGAAGAATGAAAAGGCGTCTGTAATGGAAACGGATCCGTCCTGCGGAAACTCTTCTTTGCGTATTACCTGCGCACCTATGGACAGGTAGATCGCATCAAAATTGCCCGCCTGTTTTTCCGTGAGTATATCCTGCACCCTGTAATTCAGGCGGATCTTCACCCCCATTTTTACAATGCGTTCCACTTCCGCATCCAGTATTTCTTTCGGTAACCGGTAATCCGGTATTCCTTTCCACATGAGGCCACCCGGGTGTTTACCTGCATCAAAAACTTCTACCGTATGGCCCAGCCTTGCCAGGTGATAAGCAGCGGATAGTCCACCGGGACCTGCACCCACCACCAGCACTCTTTTGCCGGTAGGTTTGGCCTCATAACGTATGGCCCATTTTTGACGGATAGCTTCATCCCCGATATACCGCTCCACGGCATGAATATTCACCGTGGTCTCGATATGATTCCGGTTGCAACCGGTCTCACAGGGCTTTACACAAACGCGGCCCATGATCGCCGGGAACGGGCAATCTTCGACCAGCCGCTGGAATGCTTCAAAATAATTCCCCGACTGTGCCTGTGCCATCCAGGCCTGTATATTCTCTCCTGCGGGGCAGGCACTGTTACAGGGGGGCATAAAATCCACATAGACAGGGCGACGGGAACGTTGGGGACCGGTACCTTCCGCATGTGTGAGAAGGTCAACCGGTTTGGTAATGTCATTTGCAGCCATGATAATTTTTTTAAAAGGGCAGGCGATATGCATACCCATGAATAGGCTTTTAAAACCTCAGCAAAGTAGAACCAAAAGGCAAGGTGGAGGGTGACGGAATTCAAGGGAAAAAATGATTCCTATCATGTTATTCAACAATCGCTTACCAAAAGATTCCCTGTCCCTAAAATACAAAAAAGCCGGCTAATTCAGCCGGCTGCAGTAGTATCCGTTATCTGGAGCTTAAAAACTATAACCCACGCTGGCACCGCCTGAAGGCATGATATATCCATTCGCAATGATCGGGGTAAAACCGATCCGCCAGGTAAATCCGCCTTTCAGGGGCTGACGGCGGTACATGAAAGAGGCTGTACCAAATAAATTGGTCCGGCTGCTGTCATTATAATTCATAATATCGATCCGCTTGCCGGTAAAGGTCAGTCCCCCGCCCACTTCAAATGTGTGGGGTGAATCGGTTTTGCCGAAAACATAATTGACCTGCGCAGGGACGGTCACGACCGACTGGGAATAGTAATTCCCGTAAAAACCGCCGCCATAATTGTACTCGTCCCCGGTGTAGAAACCGATCCCAAACCGGCCTCCCCATCCCAGCGAGGAGGGAGTGAAACGGGTATCAATATTCGCAGAAAATAGAATACCGGGACCACCGGCCTCCGCATAAAACTGGGTACGACCCGGATACCTGCCCGTGGTATTTTTCTGGGCAAAGAGAAAAGCCGTGCAGGTAATAGACAAAGAAAGAAAAAGTGCTCTTTTCATATTAATGGTTTAATGTAATGACAATCCCGTTTCATTTCCGCTGCATGAAAGTTGAAAAAGAAATGTTAAGCAGGGAAAGATTGACAGACTGAAAGTCAGAAAGAACCAGAACTAAAGGAGAAATAACACAATTAATGGTACACCCTGATTGACGGTCTTCCCTACCTTATCTGATGCTCCAGGCTATCGGCAAACGACTTTTAAGCAATACTCTCCAGCACGATCCGTTTCAATTCGCTTATAGCTACCCGTTCCTGCAGCATACTGTCGCGGTGACGGATCGTAACAGTCTGGTCTTCCTTGCTCTGGTGATCTACGGTTACACAGAAGGGTGTGCCTAATGCGTCCATGCGGCGGTAACGTTTACCAATTGAATCTTTCTCCTCGTAAAAACAACGGAATTCCCCCCGGCAATCTTTCATGATCTGTTCTGCGATCTCCGGCAACCCGTCTTTCTTCGTCAGCGGCAGTACGGCCAGTTTGACCGGGGCCAGTTTGGCCGGCAGGTGCAATACCACCCGGCTGTCGGATTTCTCTGCCGTGCCTGCCTCTCCGGCAGGCAGGCTCAGGTCCTGCTCTTCATAGGCATGACTGATCACGGCCAGGAACATACGATCTAAGCCGATCGACGTTTCAATGACGTATGGAATATAATTCCCATATGGCTTGCCTGTGACGGGATCCACCTCATTATCGAAATACTGCTGTTTCTTTTTACTGTATTCCTGGTGCTGCTTCAGGTCGAAATCCGTACGGCTGTGAATACCTTCCAGTTCCTTGAAGCCCATCGGGAATTCAAATTCAATATCACAGGCGGCATCCGCGTAGTGAGCCAGTTTCACATGGTCGTGGAACCGGTACTTTTCACCAGGAATACCCAGGCTTTTATGCCATTCCAGCCGGGTGGTCTTCCATTTTTCGTACCACTCTTTTTGTGTGCCGGGGCGAATAAAGAACTGCATTTCCATCTGTTCAAATTCCCGCATGCGGAAAATGAACTGCCGGGCCACGATCTCATTCCGGAAGGCCTTCCCGATCTGGGCTATACCAAAGGGTATTTTCATCCGGCCGGTCTTCTGCACATTCAGGAAGTTCACAAAAATACCCTGGGCCGTTTCGGGACGGAGGTATACTTTATTATCCTCATCTTCGGAGGATACCGTTGACCCAAACTCGGTTGAGAACATCAGGTTGAACTGGCGGATATCTGTCCAGTTACAGGTACCACTGATGGTACAGCTTATTTTATGATCTTCAATTAATTTCTTTAAGCCGGCAAAATCATCCTTAGCCAGCAATTGCTCCATTGAAGCAATGACTTCATCCGCTTTGGTATCCCGGCCCGCAGCCCTAAGCTCGTCACCGTATGCTTCGATAAGGTGATCCACCCGGTACCGCTTCTTACTGTCCTTATTATCGATCATCGGGTCGTTGAAATTGTCCACATGACCGGAGGCTTTCCAGGTGGTCGGGTGCATGAAAATCGCCGCATCGATACCCACAATATTGTCCTGCAACTGGGTCATGCTCTTCCACCAGTAATCCCTAATATTCTTTTTCAGCTCACTGCCCATCTGGCCATAATCATATACCGCCTGGAGACCGTCATAGATCTCGCTGCTGGGAAAAATAAAGCCATATTCCTTACAATGGGAGATGATCGCCTGGAACCGGCCCGCCTGCAAAACAGGCTTATTTGTCTCGTTTGCCATAGGCGGCAAAAATAAGCCCAAAAATTGACTTGCCCTTTTCTTTACCTTTGTCACACGCTAAAAAAACAATATGAAAAACACTTCCTTATTTATGGTCCTTCCCGCCACCCTGCTGGCCGCCTTTGCCTTTTTAAATACCCCGGGGAAAGAAAGAAGTTCCTGCCGCATGCAAACACCTGTTTGTTATTCATTGAGCCCGGAATGTAGTTTGGCCCCCGACACCCTGCGCAAGGATCCCATCTGCGGCATGATGGCGGATGATACAAAAAAAGACACCGTTCATTATAAAAACAAAGTGTACGCGTTCTGCTCCAAACATTGCAAGCAGGAGTTTGTGAAAGACCCCGAAACCTATCTGCCGAAAAAGAAGAACTAAAAAAGCAACCCATAAATCCAGGCAACATGATCCCTGATGAAAAAATCCGGGAACTGCAGCGGCTACTGAAGAAAGGAGAACCGGAAGGGGAGGTCAGGGAAAGCCTGAAAAAGGAAGGCTATACCCCGGAAGAAATACAACAGGTATTTAAACCGAAGCCCTATGATATGCGGAGCTGGTACCTGATTTTTGGAGTAGTGATTACCATAGCCGGTCTCTTTTATCTAAACACACTGGGCGGATTAATGATTCTCCTGTTGGGGATTTACCTCCTTTATTCCTACAATAAAGAAACCGGGCGATTGAAAAAGCAGCCAGATTAAACAGCCGGCTATTACTTTTTCCCGGACTTTTCCTTTTTAAATACCTTCAAAGCCTGAAACATTTTATCGTTATCGGTAATGAATTGCAGGAGTCTTTCCCCCGGTGTTTTAGACAGCCAGCATTTTAACTGTTCTTTTTTGATATGCAAAGGAGTATCATTCATTTACGATATAGTCAGCGGAGTTTGTCATTGTTTTTATGCCGCTCCGCATCCCTGGCTGATTTTTTTTCAAAATTCTTTTCAAGCGCCGCTGCCAGGTTCACCCCGGTCTGGTTGGCGAGGCAGATCAGCACCCAGAGCACATCCGCCATTTCATCGGCCGGGTCCCGGTTCTGCTCGGATTCCTTAAAACTCTGGTCACCGTATTTACGGGCCATGATGCGGGCGAGTTCCCCTACTTCTTCCGTAAGAATGGCCATATTGGTCAGTTCACTGAAATAACGGACACCGATGGTTTTGATCCATTCATCCACCTGTTGCTGGGCCTGTTCAAGGGTCATAACAAAAATTTTTGAGTACTAACTGCAATATAGCACGATTCTTGCCGTTTAACACTTCCCGCCGGAATCCCGGTGGCCCAATCCGCAACCATCCACGCTTAATCACGTGGCCCCCCTGAAAACAGTAAACCAATTCCTTTAAAAGATTAATGGTTCCCATGATGCAGTCTCTTCACAGGCTTCTCGCCCTTGTCTCCCTGTCCCTGTACATCAGCACGGCTGCTGCACAGCCGGTGTCCAATTCATTTGATATTCCCGTTAAAAAAGAAGCCAGGCCGTTCAGGATCCTGACCTCCGGCAAACAGGTGACCATCAAAAGCATTAAGGAAATAAAAAGCATTATGGTCTGGACCGCCACAGGGCACCGCATTGTAGAGCAAACACAGGTAAATGCTGTAAGCTATTCGTTTAACGTATCGGGCTCAAGGGAAAAGATCTTTTTTGTCATGGTGCAGTACGCGGAAGGAAAACCGGTGACGGAGAAGATCGGGGTACAATAAAGGTCTAAAAGCTGGGGGCTGCCGACGAGCAGCGAGCGGCGCACCAGCAACTGAAGACTGCTTTCCGGACAGGCAGGCTGGCAACTATCAACTACTCCCTGTCCTTCGTATCCATCACAATCGTCACCGGGCCGTCATTCAATAATTCCACTTTCATATCGGCGCCGAATATACCGGTGCCGGCCGGTTTGCCGAGATCCGTAGTTAATTGGGCGATCATTTTCTCATAGATGGGAACTGCCACCCCGGGTTTACTGGCTTTTATATAGGAGGGGCGGTTACCCTTTTTTGTGGAAGCATGCAGGGTAAACTGGCTGACAAGGATAATATCCCCGTTTTTGTCTTTCACCGATTCGTTCATCACCCCGGCCGCGTCATCAAATATGCGGAGGTTGACGATCTTCCCGCTCAGCCATTCAATATCTTCTTCTGTATCCGCATCTTCAATTCCAAGCAGGACCAGCAGCCCCCGCCCGATTTCCGAATGTATCTTTCCTTCAATGATTACACGGGCCCGGGATACCCGCTGTATGACTGCACGCATAAATGGTAGCTTTGTGGCACAAAGGTATTGAACATTGAGAATTGAAAATTGAACATTGAAAATTCTGCTACGTTGACAGTTGTCATTTGTCAGGGGCTCCGGATAAAAAGCTTTTCCAATAAGGTGAGAACAATTCAGCAATAGGGTTAATTGGCTAATCGGCACATTGGCTAATTACCTCCTGTGTAATTTACCGGCAACAGGAAGTTTTCCCCGTTCCATAAAGTGAATTAGTTTCCAGGGGCTCCGGATGAAAAGAATTCTCAATACTATTAGGACTGTACAGCAATAGGGTTAATTGGCTAACCCGCACATTAGTTTAATCGCAAATATCAAAATGATTAATTTTACCACATGTTCCAATCCCTTCTCTCCGAAATACAATTCCAAACCACCCGTTCAGGGGGCAAGGGCGGGCAAAATGTCAATAAAGTCGAGACGGCGGTAATCGCTTCCCTTCCTGTTGCAAATTCTGCCTTGTTCAGTACTGAGCAAAAACAATTGCTGCGGGAAAAACTCGGTAACCGCATTACAGCCGAAGGCTATTTACAGGTAAAAGCACAGACCCACCGGACACAGCTGGCTAACAAGGAAGAAGCGGTGAAAAAAATACACGAGCTCATCCGTAAAGCGCTCGAAAAGAAAAAAGCCCGTATTGCCACCCGGGTCAGTAAAGCAGTAAAAGAGAAAAGGCTGGAGTCTAAAAAAAGAAAAGCCGGTATAAAAGCCGGCCGGCAAAAATTCCGGCACAACGATTTCTAAGCCCGGCAGAATCCTGTAAATTGTTATTCATTTATCCCTTTGCGAAAAAGCCTGTTTACCATATTTGTATTGCTCAGTGTTTCCGGGGCCCTTTCCCGGGGACTGGGCGCCTGCAAAAAAGACCAAAACAGGAAGGGGTTGAAATTGTCAACCCAGGAAATTCCGGAAGGATTTCCTCACCCCGCTTACACGTTTAATGACAATCCCCTGAGCCAGGAAGGCTTTGAGCTCGGCCGTAAATTATTCTACGATCCGCGCCTTTCCGCAGATAACCTGCATCCCTGTTCTTCCTGTCATCAGCAAACGGGGGGCTTTGGCACTTTCGAGCACGACCGGAGTCATGGCGTGTTTGATTCGCACACCCTGCGCAATGCCCCGGTGCTTTTTAACCTGGCCTGGACTACCTCCTTTCATTGGGATGGTGAATTCAGTTCCCTCTCCGGAGAAGCCGCTCATCCCCTGACCGGTTCGCATGAAATGGGAGAGACCTATCAAAATATCATTTCAAAACTGGAAGCGGATCCTGAATACCGGGATCAGTTCAAAAAAGTATTCCGCTACCCCTTTATCCGGCCGGAATTTATTAATAAGGCCCTGGCCCAGTTTACCGGTTCCATCAATTCAGCGGATGCAAAATATGATAAGTATAAAAAAGGAATTGCTGTATTCACCCCGCAAGAAGAAAATGGCTACCAGCTTTATAAAACAAACTGCGCCGGTTGTCACCCCGAGCCATTGTTTACAGATTTTAGTTTCCGGAACATTGGCCTTCCTGTTGATATAACCCTGAATGATTACGGAAGAATGCGGGTGACCGGCAAATCTGCCGATTCCCTGAAATTCAAAGTGCCCACCCTGCGGAATACCTATATCTCTTCTAACTATATGCACGACGGACGTTTCAACACCCTGCAGCAATGCATCAATCATTACCGCAACAATGTGCAGCAAGGTCCCACCCTCGATTCCTATTTGATAAACGGAATAGCGCTGACCCCGGCCCAGTCATCTGACCTGGTGGTTTTTCTGCGTACCCTGACAGATTCCAGCCTGCTTCGGAACACCCGCTTTTCGAAACCCGATTAGGTTTTATCCATCACCCTTTTTGATTTCAGGGCATCCAGCGCCTGTTTCTTTGCCTCGATCTCTTTCTCTGTATTGCGCTGATCTTCCTGGTTGTTCTTGAGTTTTTTCTCCAGGTCAGACTGATCGTCCTTCAAACCCCGCAGCTTTTTTTCCGCTTTAGAAACAGCCTCTTCCTGGGCAATGATATCCAGTTCCAGGTTTTCCGCCACCACATCCGGCTGCAACCCGTTCAGGAAGGATTTGATCTTTTCCACCTGGACCGCGTCGAATGCGGATTTCATGTTATTCCCGTCTTTCTGGATGATCAGGTAGATCACGGAGGCCTCGGATTTCCGGCCCTTGGATTCCACTTTCATTATATAATCCATCGGGTCGGCGCTGATATCAGCAATAAAAGCATTCCTGAAATTGCGGAAGCCCTTATCCTTGTTGAAAAGTCCTTTCTCCTCTTTGGATTTATAACCCAGTTTCCCCATTCTTTTGATAATCGCATTCTCCACCGCTTCGGGAGGATAGGGATAATCGATCAGAAAAGCAGGTTGCTTTTTTTTGTCATATTCGGTTGTGCCTTCATAGGCCTGTGCGGAAAGGAGTACCTGGAAACCCAGTAACACCACTAAGGATAAGAATAGTTGCTTCATAACCGGTAATTTTTATGGATAAAGATACGGCAGGGCGGCAAAGCGTTGCAACGGTACTAAATAAAAAATCCCGGCGCCCCGGAATTCGTTTTTTGCCGGGCTAACGATTACTTTTGTCCGGATAACCCAGGCGGGGGTCTTTCATTTATAAAATCTCCAATTCGTTGAGTGGTATAAAAAAACTGGCCGGTCAGACCCTTTGGTATGGTGTACCCACCATTGCCAGCCGCTTTCTCGGCTACCTGATGAACCTGACCCTGCCGCTGATTTTTGCCCAGCCTTCCAAAACGGCCGACCTGACCCAGGTCTATGCCATCATTCCCTTCCTGAATGTGCTGTTCACCTACGGACTGGAGACTGCCTATTTCCGGTTTTCGCAGGACCAGGACCAGCAGAAATTATACAACACCCTATCCGTTTCGCTGATCGGATCCACTATTCTTTTTACCGTCCTCCTTTTGTTAAGCCAGGGAACGATTGCCCGCTGGGCCAACCTGGAACAACATCCTGAGTATATCACCTGGATGGCTGTTATTATTTTCTTCGATGCCATCAGTACCCTGGCTTTTGCCCGGTTGCGCCAGGAAAACAGGCCGAAACGGTATGCATTCGCCCGTATGGCAGGGGTAGCCATGAATGTGCTGGTGGTACTGTTGTTCCTGGCTGTTATCCCCCGTTATGTAAATAACCACCCGGACAGTTTCCTGGGTACATTTTACAATAAAGAGACCGGTATTGGCTATTACCTGATCGGGAATATCTGCGGTTCCGTTTTTACCTTTCTCCTGCTCCGGAAAGAATTCTCCCGGATCCGGTTTCAGTTTGATGCGGCGCTCTGGAAAAAGATCATGCACTATTCCTACCCCCTCGTAATCGTGGGAATGGGTGGCATGGTGAATGATATGCTGAGCCGGCTGATCTACCAGCACGTGGTGGACCTGCCCGTGGAAGCAGCCAAACACGAACTCGGCATCTTCGGAAATATTTACCGGCTGGCCGTGCTGATCACCATCATGATCCAGGCCTTCCGGATGGCGGCTGAGCCCTTCTTCTTCAACCGCAGCAAAGAAGAGGATGCCCCAAAGACCTATGCCAGGATCATGAAGTTTTTTGTAATCGCCACCTGCTTCATGTTCCTGCTGATCAGCCTGTACATTGATGTGTTCCGCTGGTTCTTTATCGCCATCCGCAAACCCGCCTGGGTGGAAGGCCTGTACGTGGTGCCCCTGCTGGCATTGGGAAATATTTTTCTCGGCATCTATTATAACCTCAGCATCTGGTATAAACTCACCAGCCAGAACATGCTGGGTGCCGGAATCACCCTTGCCGGCGCAGTTATAACCATTGTACTGAATATCCTGCTGATCCCGAAGTTCCATTACCTGGGTGCCGCCATTGCCACTTTCTGCTGTTACCTGTTTATGATGATCACCAGTTATGTACTCGGGCAGAAATATTACTCCATACCCTATGCACGGAAAAAGCTGATCGCTTACCTGGTGCTGGTGGTACTGATCTTCCTGGCACACCGGGGCTTTGTTTATTTCGTGGAAAATCACTGGGCCAGTCTCGCCGCCGCTACGGCCCTGCTCGGGTTCTTTACCTGGTTTGTGGGGAAGATTGAGCGGAAGGAACTGGAAAAGCTCCCAATCATTGGAAAAATGTACAGAAGGTAACTAGCCAATTAACTCTATTGCTGAACAGTCCATACATTATTGAAAGGGTCTTTCATCCGGAGCCCCTGACAACTGACATCTGACAACTGACAACTAACTATATCCCCACAAACGGGTTATTCATCTTTTCAAAGCCCACCGTTGTCACCGGACCGTGCCCGGAATAGACTTTGGTTTCCTCCGGCAGGGTAAAGAATTGGGTCCGGATACTGTACAACAGGGTTTCCATACTGCCCCCGGGAAGATCGGTCCGGCCGATGCTGCGGTTAAAGAGAACATCCCCGCCGACAATAAAACCACCCGCTGCATGATAAAAGGATACGCTGCCCGGTGAATGCCCGGGAGTAAAACGGATCTCCAGTTCCTCCTCCCCGATTTTAACAATATTTCCTTTCTCCAGGTAAACCAATGGCCCGTCATAATTGTCAAAGGGCAGTTGCCACATTTGCCCCGACTGGGGTGCAAAATCCAGGACCGGTTTTTCCAGTTCGTGGATATGCAGGGCCAGGCCCCAGGTATCATGCACGAATTGATTCCCGAATACATGGTCCAGGTGACAGTGGGTATTAAGCAGCAATACCGGGGTCAGCCCGGTCTTTTCAACAGCCGTTTTTAATTCGTCCCTTTCCGCCGGAAAATAGCAGCCCGGATCTATAATGCAGCATTGCTTTTGTTCGTTATACAGGATATAGGTATTCTCCCGGACTGGACTAAAAGTGAAGGACTTAACATGTAACATGGATGGTTTTTTCGTACTTTTAAAGGCACTCTCTGAATTCCTCTCAAAGAAGGACTTCGTGATGCATCCGTTCAAAAGTACAAAATAGCTATTTTTGATCAGGGGCCTGCAGAAATTCCATTCGCCGATGTACCCGCGAGGTTGAACAGGCGATGCTTTTAATTAATTACAGCGCCTGGCCGCTCAAAACAAAAGACGAACGATTCATTAGTATCGAAACAGTAAGTATCAGACTATGAAAAGAACAGTAAGCCTTATTACCTGCCTTTCCTTCCTCTTTGCCCTGCAAACCGCGGCCCAGGTGAATACCGTGGAATTCGGAAAGAACAGGGTCCAGTACCAGAAATTCAGCTGGAAATATTACCAGACCGAAAATTTCAACAGCTATTTCAGCCAGGACGGATTGGGACTTGGAAAATATGTGGCCCAGATCGCTGAAGCCGAACTGCCTTCCATTGAAGAATATGTGGAGTATGGTTTGCAGCGCCGGATCAATATTGTGATCTATAACAATTTCGATGAAATGCAGCAGTCGAATATCGGAATCGGGATCGACTGGCAGAATACCGGCGGGGTGACGAAGCTGGTGAATAATAAAATGATCGTGTACTATGACGGGAACCACGATAACCTGCGCCGCCAGATCCGCCAGGGTATTGCCCGCAACCTGGTGGAAAACCTGCTCTTCGGGGATGACCTCGGCGAATTTGCAGCCAACCAGGCTTTGCTGGACCTGCCCAAATGGCTGACCGATGGCTATATTGCCTACGCGGCTGAAAACTGGAGCAGCTCCCTCGATGATGACCTGCGGGGCGTGATGCTGGCCGGCAGCTACCGTAATTTTTACCAGTTTGCCTTTGACAAACCCCTGCTGGCCGGGCATGCTTTCTGGAAATATATCGCCGATAAATATGGCAAGAATAAAACAACGTATTTTCTTTACCTCGCCCGCATCTACCGCAACCTTAACAATGCCTCGTATAAGATTGCCAAAAAGAAATTCAAAATCATCCTCCGGGAATTTATGACGGATGTGCAGGCCCAGTACTTCAAGGATATCAGCGGCCGCCGCAATACTCCCAAGGGACAACTGTCCGTGAGTGAATACATCGGCAAAAAAGATTTTATCCATTTCAATGCCAACCCGGTTCCCCGCAGCTTTTCCTATGCCGTGGTTGAATTTAACCAGGGCCGTTACCAGGTGGTGCTGATGGAAAATTTTGTCAATAAAAAGATCCTGCTGAAACAGGGTGTCCGTTCCAGGGAAGAAGAAAAACATCCCAATTATCCCCTGCTGGCCTGGGATGGTAAAGGCACCCGCCTCGCTGTATTGTACCAGGAGGAAGGCAAGACCAAATTCTTCGTCTACGACCTGGTAAACCGGGTTAAACTCTGGAAACAGGAGATCCCGAAATTTGACCAGGTACAGGACATGAAATACATGCTGGACAACAATACCCTCGTGCTGAGCGCGGTGAGAAGCGGCCAGTCGGATATCTATGTGTACAAGATTGACAAGCAGAGCATCGAACAGATCACCAATGATGTATATGATGACCTGGATCCTTCCTTCGTGGCGTTCCCGAATAAAACCGGCATACTCTATTCCAGCAACCGTCCTTCTGCACAGGCTGCCAGCGGGGATGACTCATTACCCGGTCGGCATTTCAATATCTATCTCGTGGACAACTGGAATAAATCAGATGTAAAACAAATCTCCAAACTGACAGACCTGCGACTGGGGAATGCCCGTTTCCCTTCACAGTACAATACCTCGCACTTCACTTTTGTAAGTGATGAGAACGGGATCAATAACCGCTATGCCGGTTTCTTTACCACTGAGCGGGCGGGACTGGACACGCTTGTCTTTATCGGCGATGAAATGCTGCGCAACCCGCCGCAGAAAGAAGTGGACAGCCTGCTGAAAGAATGGGGCAAGACCGATATTGACTCCGTAGGCTTTGTTTCTATTACCAATGATTCCTCCTATGTTTTCCCGCTGACCAATTACCAGAGCAGCATGCTGGAAACCCGCACGGCAGGAGATAACCAGCAGGTATCGGAAGTGGTAAAACTCGGAGACGTGAAACTGCTCTACCGCCTGAAAGTGGATGAGAACACCCTGCGCCGCCGGAATATCAGCGCCCGGCCTACTGAATACATGCGCAAAGTGATCGAGGAGGAAAAGAAAGCGGCCCGGAAAGAAGCGGCAGTAACCGCCAAGACGGATACCCTGTCCAAAAAACAGCAGGACTTTTTCAATACCGGCTTTGAAGAAGATAAGGCCGACAGTACGAAAAAAGTGGGAGATGTGGTAAAAGCCGATGAGATCACCAGGGAATCTGTATTGAAAAAAGCGAAAGTATTTGAATACCGCCCGCCCAAATTCTTTAACGATTACCTGGTGAGTGGTTTCAATAACAATGTGCTGGTAACCCGTTTCCAGCCCTACCAGGGAGGCAGTGGCCCCATCCAGCTCAGCAACAATGACCCGCTGAATGGCATCATCCGGCTGGGTACTTCCGATTTATTCGAGGACTGGAAAATTGCCGGCGGTTTCAGGGTCAGTACGAACCTGAATAATAACGAATATATTTTCACTTCACAGTACCTGAAAAAAAGGCTGGATTACGGCATTACCTATTACCGGAATACCGCGATGTATAACAGCAATGTCGGGGATGTGAAACTCTTTTCCAATCTTTACCAGGGAACCCTATCTTATCCGTTTAACAAGGTACGAAGCCTCCGCTTTAACCTGGGATACCGGAGCGATAAATATGTATTCAAAGGAAACAAAGACATACCGGTCAGCCTGGACATTCCTGATGAAAAAAACACCTACGCGCTGGCCCATATCGAATTTATCCACGACGATGCCATCAGCCCGGTGCTGAATATCTGGAACGGTCTCCGCTGGAAAATATATTTCGATTACAATGCCCAGATCGGCAAGAAGAACCAGGCTGGCTCCGGCGATTTTCCCTATATCATGAATTTCGGGTTTGATGCAAGGCACTACCTCCCCATTTACCGGAATGTGACCTGGGCGGTAAGGGCCGCGGCGGATTTTTCCTGGGGCACCCAAAAGATCATTTATTACCTGGGCGGGGTGGACAACTGGCTGATGTTTGGCAAGAACCAGCGCTCAGATGGTTCCTATAAATATTTTGACCCGACGAATGCCCCTGATCCGGATGCTGAATACGCGTACCAGTCGCTGGCGGTGAACCTGCGCGGGTTTACCCAGAATGTGGCCAATGGCAACAATGCCTTTGTGATCAACAGTGAGATCCGTGTACCGGTTTTCACTACCATCTTTAATAAGCCCATCAACAATGCCTTTCTCCGGAATTTCCAGGTCGTGCAGTTTGCCGATCTCGGTACCGCCTGGAACGGCGCCTATGATAAATGGGTCCGCCCCTCGGTTACCTATACCTCCGTACCAATCACGGTAAAAGTAAAAGCAGGTGGTATCGGTCCTTTTGCCGGTGGCTATGGCTTTGGCGCCCGCAGTACCCTGCTGGGTTATTTCCTGCGCTTCGACGCGGCCTGGGAAATGAAGGGTCTTTTCAGGGGCAAACCAAAATATTATTTTGCGATGGGATTAGATTTCTGATGCCCCGGCTATATAAAAAAGAACTCTCCAAGCCGAAGGGTTCTTTTTTATAAATCCGGAATGTTTCCTCATTTTTTACCTGACAAATACAATACACAATTAAGACGGGGATATCAGTTTATTTCACGGGTCGTTTTTACCATCTGATAGAGCAAGGTTAAAAAGACGGCGTACGTAACCGTCATTCCCCAGGCATACCAGTTATCTAATGGGTTCAGGACAAGACCGGAGATTTCAGTAAACAGGTTAACCGGGTCCGTCAGCACATCCCAACTGTTAAACCGGAGAAAACGGCCGATATAAATCCCCAGTGCGTTCAGCCACATCACGAGAAAGATCAGGAGAATGCTGAGACGCGGCCCCCGGGCTCCACCGGTGATCCCTTCCACCCGGCGCAGGGAAATGATCCCAAATAAAATGCCATTCCATGCAAAGGAAAAGATCAGCAGCAGGTCAAACCATTTAGGAGCTGACCGGACATGGATCAAATGAAAAAGATCCGTGATGATATAAAAAGAATTGGGAATAAACAGGAGCCAAACACAAAGCAATGCAATGCGCAGGATCTTATTTTCAATCACCGCCGGCCGGGCAGATATCCATCGCGTGATCCCGTACGGCACATACGCCAGGAACAGGTTCCAGGGAAGAAAAATATATTCGATCGTTTGGGTAACGATCATCCGGGCCGCCAGCAATCCGCAACTGAAGAGCGCGGATGCCAGCAGCCATTGATGCAGGGTAACGGGTGATTTTGTTGTTTTCATAAGAGAAAATGGTTCAGGCATCATTATAATTTAGGGATAAATACCAGGCAGCCCGTGATCAAAGCGACGACAGCGGCCACCAACACAGCCCCTGCCGCCACATCCTTGACGTATTTTACTTTCGGGTGCCATCCGGGCGAAACCAGGTCCATCATTTTTTCGACAGCCGAATTCAGTAACTCCGTGATCCAGACCAAACCGGTTACGATCACCAGGGCCAGTAATTCGCCCCCCGATATGTGAAAGAAAAGAATCAACCCGGTCAGCGCAACAGTAGCCAGCAAGTGCAGGAGGGCATTCGGTTCTTCCAGGAAAAAGTGCTGTACCCCCTGCCAGGCATAGCCAAAACTCCGGCCCCTGGCCTTCCAGGAAAAAAATTGCTTTTTTTTCATTTAACTGGTTTTTTCTGCCACCCATTTCCACCAGAAAGCGGTACAGGTGCCGTATATAAATAATTGATAAAGTCCGTCACTGACCGAATGTGCATTGCGGAATGTTGCCATACATACCGGTATCATAAATAAAACCGCAAGCAGGGAAACAAAAACGCCCATCCCGCTGACCGGCCAGTACACCCAGCCGTCTTTTTTAAACCATGTTTGATGCATAAAAAACTATTTTAGTTATTGAATTTGGTTTACAAGTCAGACAGATCAAATGAACCATTCACCATTCACTATTCACCATTTTCCCTTCTCCCATCCCACTCCAGCTTCCTTGAAAAAAACATGATAACCCCCAGCGCCACAAACAACCCGACACTGCCCATCAGCAAGGCGTAATCCTGTAACTGGATAATGCTGAAAATATAACTGTAGACCACGGCCAGTACGAAACCAATGAACAGGGCCAGCTTTGAGGAACGAAGGATACTGCCCACGTACCAGCCCACCAAACCGATCGTGGCTGCCCCGGCAATGAGATAGGCCAGGTTAAAGCCGGTATATTCCGAAATAGAAAGCAACAAGGTATAGAAAAGCACAAGGGCCAGGCCGGCCAGCCCGTATTGCACCAGGTGCAATGTTCTTTTATAAATCGTCTCCACTAAAAAGAAAGCCGCAAAAGTGAGCATGATACAAAGCAGGGCATATTTCACGGAACGTTCCGTCTTGTCATAGGTATCCACTGGTATCAGCAGGTCCGCTCCTATCTGGTAAGCAGAGAGATCATAAAATGTATTTTTCCAGACAGGAGGAACCGTACGGTTCAGGTATTTCCAGCTGGCGGTAAAACCACTGTCCTTTACTTCCCGGGTGTCGGGCAGTTTTACCCCGGTAAATGCCGGGTCGGGCCAGTTGGAACGCATTTGTATTTTATTTTCCCGGGCAGCCGCGGTAAATAATAACTGGCCGGAACCATTGAGCGAAAAATTCATGCTGAACCGGGCACCTGACGCGGCTGCTTCAGGGTTTAACATCACCGGGGTGACAAAAGCCTCATCCAGTGCTGTTTGCCCGTTTGCCTGGGGAGTCAGTACCAGGCTGCTGTCATTCCATTGTATGGCCAGGTCCTCGTTGATCCCTTTGGCCGGGTCCAGTACCCTGAACAACAACATGGCATCATTCCATTGAATCTGATCCGCGGGTATTTCCAGTTTCTGCCAGGGAATGGGATTAAACATTCCTTTCAACTGAATATCGGTTTTGTAAACCACCACCTCATAGATCCCTCTTTTGCGTTTATCCGGCACCACAACGGACTGGATATCGAGTTTGTCGGGCATGAAATACGCGTACTGTGTTTCCGTTGTTTTCACTCCCATATCACCGGTTTTTTCCACTTTATACGGGAGCATCAGCAGCGGACCTGTCACGGTCTGTTTACCGGCCCATTTGCCGCTGATATCCGCGATGGCTTCTTTCTGATGAACTTCCCGTTCCTTCACCACATCCATTATAAAATAAGTGGGGATCCAGAGCAGCATGGCCATAAGAAAAATGACCAGGCTCTTAATAAATAATTTCCCCTTGTCCCAAAGGGAGGAACTTTCACTGATGGTTTCGAAGGTTTCCATGATTTTATTTTTGTAGCGTTAATAAATCGTTTATGCAATGGCAGGGAAGGGAGAGACCGTCTCCTCTTTCCTGCGTTGGTCCACCGTGGATAATAGGGATTCCAGCAGGGGCAGCATCCGGTTCAGTCCCTTTGTTTTGATCAGGAAATTCCAGAGCGGTTCAAATTTTTTCCAGCCACCCGCATACGCGAAATGTTTTAGCTTCTGCCGGATCTCTTCGTGCTGCCAGCTGGCTTTCGCGATATTGGACCAGGAATAAAAATCCCGGTAGGACCGGTCATATCCTTTCTTCAGGGCATCTGCCGTTAACCCCTTTGTTTGATAAACCACCTGCCGGGTATCATACCGGTCCCAGTTCCGGTGCAGGATACGTCCCTGTTTTTCCAGGCTGTCAAATAAACGGGTGCCCGGGTAAGGGGTCAGGATATGAAAAGTGGCCGTGGTGAGTCCCTGGCCAACGGCCCAGTCCACCGTGCGGCTGAACACATCTTTGTCATCCTCATCCAGGCCGAATACAAAACTTCCGTTGATCATGATCCCTAATGAATGCAGGCGCCGGATGGCAGCAGCATAATCTTTTCCCAGGTTTTGTTTTTTATTGCCCTGCAGCAGGTTCTGGTTGTTGAGGGTCTCAAACCCGATAAACACACTGCGCAGGCCGGCTTCCGCCGCTTTCTCCACCAGGTTGCCACGGAGAATGGCTTCCACGGTGGAAGCACCCTGGAAGAGCCGGTTCATCCCCTTCATTCCGTCAAATAAGTTTTCCGCAAATTTTTGATTACCCAATAGATGATCATCGAGAAAATAAAGGTGTTTGCCGGGCAGCCGGTTTATTTCGGATAAAGCAGCGTCCACCCTCTGTGTGTAAAACGACTTACCCCCCTGGTAGAAGGCATCTTTGTAACAGAAATCGCAATGATGCGGACAGCCCCTTGACACCACAATGGAGTTCGGCACCAGGTAATGAAAACGTTTGATCAGGTCGCGCCGCACCGGAGGAAGGGCTGTCAGATCCCGTTGGGTATTGACATAAATCCTTCGCGGTGTTTTATTCCGGTAATCCCGGAGAAATTCAGGAAAGATATCTTCTCCGGGACCAGTAAATATGCTGTCGGCATGCGGCAATGCCTCTTCCGGCAGGGAAGTGACATGCAGGCCGCCAAGACAAACATAGGCCCCTTTGCCGCGGTAATGATCGGCCAGCGCATAAGCCCGGAACGCATTGGTGATATAGACCTGGATGATCACCAGCTCAGGCAAATCATCGGTCTTCAGTTCTTCCACATGTTCATCCTGCAGGTCGATCTCATCATCGGGTGAACAATATGCCGCAAGGGTGGCCAGTCCCAATGGCGGAAAAAGGGAATACTTGATGGGACGCCAGTACGGGCTTTTGGCTTCCGTAAGTGCCGGCAGGATCATTTTAATCTTCATGCGGTCGGTTTTGAGCGGATGATTCAATGCGTTTTATTCTTTTCAGGACAATACCCAGCGGAACCAGGCCGGCTATTCCGAATGAACAATCGATCAGCTGCCAGCCGAGAGGGATTCCCCGGAAAGAACCCGCGATCATTGCATAGGGTATGACCAGCAGGCAGGCGATCAGGCCGAATTCAACCACCCACTTATTTCGCACGGGATCTTTCAACGGACCAATAAATAATACAGCCAGTATAAAATGGGCAAAAGCCAGCCAGTCGTACCCATAAGCCAGGAAAGGATAATTTGTATTTGTTACCGTAACACCCGTAAGGACCCGGTCCAGCCAGTCGCCCGGGGCGGTGCCTAAGGGAAAGACCCGGGTGAGAAAACTCAATTCACTTTCTGCCGGGATCGCCGTGGCCCCGCTGATGACAAGGGCAACGATAAAGAAGATGATCCAGCGTTTGATAATGGTTTCGTTTTTCATTTTAGAAAGTACTTTGTATTTCAAAGTGTTTGGATAAAAAAATTATTTCACCCCTTTGATCATATTTTCCAATGCCGAGATATGTTCTGAAAAAGCCTTCTCTCCCTGGCGGGTAATCGCATAAGTGGTATTGGTTTTCCGGCCAATAAAGCCCTTATGCACTTTGAGAAACCCGTTTTCCTCCAGGGTGACCAGGTGCGTGGCCAGGTTACCATCCGTCACTTCCAGCAGGGCTTTGAGGTCATTGAAACTGATCTCCTCATTCACCATCAGCACACTCATCACCCCCAGGCGGATGCGGTTATCAAAAATTTTATTCAGACCGGTAATCGGATTTTTCATTTCATTCCTTGCTTAATCAGGTTCAGTTACCTCGTTCATATTTATTCCACATAATGATGCCGTAAATAATATGGAGCAGCCCGAATCCGATGCCCCAGAACCAGAGCCCGAGGCCGGTGTACAGCATATTGACCGTGCCCAGGATGATCTCGCAATAGCCCAGGTAGCGGATATCAGACAAGGTGTATTTACTCGCATTCACCAGGGCCAGGCCGTAAAAGACCAGGCAGGCCGGCGCCACAAAAATCCAACTATCATAGCGCAGCATCCCGAGAATAAATGCTCCCCCGGCCAGCAAGGGCATCAGCATATTCCAGGCCAGCCGCCTTGAAGTAGGATCCCATACCGGCAATCCCTGCTTTTGGGCTTTCCGCCAGGTCAGGTAAAAGGCGGAAGAGAAAGCCAGGACAAATACACCCGCGGCCAGCAGGATCAGTTTTATTTTCAACCGGCTGAAATCATCCCCGGTCATAAATCCCCTGCTGTTGTATTCCCCGTAATAATTCCGGAAAATATGATTGGCGGCATAGGCTCCGCCCATCGCACAGATACCTGCGGCCACCCCGCTCAGCCCGCTCAGGGATACAAACCGGCTTGAACGTTCCATGATGCGGCGGATATCTTTTAATTCTTCCAGGGAACCGGCAGTGGGTTTATTTTCTTCCATAAAAAGCACTTTGTAATACAAAGTATGTGAAATTTCCGTTTCCTTCCAAATAATTTTACGGTCTTCCTGTCATTCCCGTCATTTTAACAAATGTCTTTACCATCCGGCTTCGTATTTTTACGGCTCCATGAAGCAACCGAACCTGTTCCTGCGGATCCTCATTTTTTCAATCCTGGTGCTGGCTTCCCTGCGGGGACAGTCGCAATCAAAGACCATCAGCGGTACTGTAAAGGATGCACACAGCGAGGAACCGGTACCCTTCGCGTCTGTTACTTTTAAAAACAGTACCCTGGGCCAGTTCACCGACTCCTCCGGCGCTTTTGCTTTTCGCCTCTCCCGCTGGCCTTCCGATACACTGGCGATCACCTGTGTGGGTTACCAGCCATTTTATGTTTTACTCAACAAAGCAAAAGATTCTCTGTCATTGCATATTCTCCTGGAACGGGGCACTTTCAATGAAGGGGCGCAGTTAAAAGTAAAAGTCAATAAAGGATTACTGGTCTGGCGGAAAATAGTCCAGCACAAACCAGAGAACGACCGCTACCGGTTTGATAATTTTTCCTACGAGCTTTATAACAAACTTGAACTGGACCTGAAGAATTTCAATTTTGAGAAATTCGGGAAATTCAAACCCCTGAAACCGGTCAGCGACCTGATCAGCCAGCATATTGATACCAGCGAAGGACTGAAGTACCTGCCGACCTATCTTACCGAGGCCTTATCGGATTATTATTACCAGAAAAATCCGCTAAAAAGAAGGGAAATCATCAAAGCGGCCAATACCAACGGGGTTAAGAATGAAAGTGTGCTGAAACTGCTCGGCGGAATGGACCAGGTGGTTAACGTTTACAAAAATTTCATCCCGGTTTTCGACAAGCAATTTGTCAGCCCCATCAGCGATAACGGCGATTTCTATTACAATTACCGCGTCGTGGATACCCAGGTCATTGCCAATAACCGCTATTTCCACCTGGTGTTTACCCCGCGCCGGAAAGGCGGCGATACATTCGAAGGGGATTGCTGGGTACATGTAGGCAGCTTTGCCATCCGGAAAATGAACCTGCGACTGGGCAAGGAAGCCAATGTGAATTTCGTGGAGAACCTCAGCCTGATCCAGGAATACAGGCAGGTCAATGACAGCACCTGGTTCCTGTCCAAAGATAAATTCGTAGTGGATATTGCGCCGGTGGGAAAGGAAAGACCGGGCTTTATCGGCCGCAAAACCACCACCTACGAGCATGTCATCGTAAACGATACCTCCGTAGTAAATGAACTCAGCAAGAACAAAATTCTGGAAGAAGTCATCACGCTGCCCGGGGCTGATTCAAAACCCAGGGAATACTGGGCTGCAGAACGGCATGAGCCCCTCAGCAAATCAGAAAGCGGGATCATCCGGATGATCGATACCCTTACACATGCCCCCGTCTTCCAGCGCTTCACGCGGACCATGGCTTTTATCGGTACCGGCTACCGGGATATCGGGAATTACAAGATCGGGCCCTGGTACAACTGGATGACATCAAACAGCTGGGAAGGCTTCCGCCTGCGCTTCGACCTGGGTACCAATAAATATTTTGACAAGAAAATAAAACTGCACGGGTACCTCGCTTACGGTTTCGGTGACCGGCACCTGAAAGGAATGGCCGAGATCTTTTACCTGCCGAAAAAAGATCCGCGCATGTATTTCTTCGGATCCTTTACCAATGACCTGGACTTCGGGCAAAACTATTACGGGGAAATATCGCAGGACAATATCTTCGCGCTCGCTGTACGGAAAAAAGGCATCCCCGTCAAGAATATCAAAGTAAATGAGAAGAAGATCGAGTTCTTCAGGGAAACCCTTCCCTGGATGTCGAACCGGATTACCCTTACTCATAAATCCAGCCTGCCCCTGCGCAACCTGGTTCCCATTGACTCTTTCCGTGCTGCTGCCAGTGGAAAAGCACTGACCAGTTTTGAACTATCCGTCCGCCTGCGCTTCGCGTACCTCGAACGATTCCTGGAAAGTAATTTTTACCGCAGCAGCCTGGGCAGCATGTACCCGATCGGGGAACTGACTATTTCACAGGGATTCCCCGGAGTACTGAAAAGCAGTTACCGGTACACAAAAGTTTCGGCCAGTATCTCTGATCATTTCAAAGCACCGCCTTTCGGCACTATTTCCTGGTATGTTTACGGGGGTAAAACTTTCGGCACCCTCCCCTACACCCTGCTGGACATCGCCCCCGGCAATGAACTCTACTATTATAATAAGTATGCTTTCAATATGATGAACCGCTGGGAATTCATCCACGACGAATATGCAGGGATCAATATTGAACACAATATCGGGAACGGGATCTTCCGCCTTATACCCAAACTCCGGTGGCGCCAGTTCTGGACCGCCAAAACACTCTGGGGCAGTTTATCGGATGCAAACAAAGCCCTTAATTACAAACAGGGTCATACCTTCCAGGCACTGAACGGTAAGACCTACCTCGAACTGGGCACGGGGGTTGACAATATCCTGAAAGTATTCCGGATCGATTTTGTGTGGAGGGTTTTGCCGTCCAACCTCCCCAAAACCGGGGACCGGTCCTTTGGTGTTTTCGGAAGTTTCCGAGTCAGTTTCTGACCAGCTGTTTTTTTAGAACAAGAAGGAAAAACCGAACACATCTTAGTTAGCGCAGGTGGTTTGACAATTAAGGATACCGGCCTATTCTTCTACACAATCAGGGATAAAGATAAAATCGTATTTCAATTTCTCTTATCTTACCTGCCATAAATTTTCGCCATATGTCATCCCATTATATACTGGCACTCGACCAGGGCACTACCAGCAGCCGCAGCCTCGTGGTGGACAGGCAGGGTACTATTATCAGCCAGGCCCAAAAGGAATTCAAACAGATTTTCCCGCAACCGGGCTGGGTGGAGCATGATGCCAACGAGATCTGGAGTACCCAATTCGGCACCCTGGCCGAATCCCTTGCCATTGCAGGGATCACGATGAAACAGGTGGCGGGGATCGGGATCACCAACCAGCGGGAAACCACGGTGGTCTGGGAACGGGCCACCGGCCAACCCATCTACAATGCCATCGTATGGCAGGACCGGAGAACGGCCGCTTATTGCGATGAACTCAGGGCCGCCGGCCTGGCAGGAACCATACAGGAAAAAACAGGGCTGATCATCGATGCCTATTTTTCCGCCACCAAACTGAAATGGATACTGGATCACGTAAGCGGTGCCAGGGAAAAAGCGGCGAAAGGCGAACTGGCATTCGGGACCATTGATTCCTGGTTAACCTGGAAACTAACCAATGGGGAAGTGCATGTAACCGATGTTTCCAATGCATCCCGCACGATGCTGTTCAATATTCACAGCCTTCAGTGGGATGAGGAACTATTGAAAATCTTTGACATCCCTGCTTCCGTATTACCCGAAGCAAGACCCAGCAGCAAAATCTATGGTGTCACCGGCAATATCATCCCGGATTCAAGAATTCCCGTTGCGGGGATTGCCGGGGACCAGCAGGCAGCCCTGTTCGGACAATTGTGTACCCAGCCCGGTATGGTAAAGAATACTTATGGCACGGGTTGCTTTATGCTGATGAATACCGGGGAGAAAGCCATCACGTCAAAAAATAACCTGCTGACCACCATCGCCTGGCAGGTCAATGAAAAAACTGAATACGCCCTTGAAGGAAGTGTCTTCATAGCCGGTGCCGTCGTGCAATGGTTAAGGGATGAACTGAAGATCATCCGCCAGTCCGCGGATGTGGAAAAACTAGCCGCACAGGTAAAAGACACCGATGGCGTGTACCTGGTTCCCGCTTTCGCCGGACTCGGAGCGCCGCACTGGAACCAATATGCACGGGGGTCCATTTTTGGGTTAACAAGAGGAAGCAGTAATGCCCATATTGCCAGGGCCGCGCTGGACAGTATCGCGTACCAGACCTATGATGTATTAAAAGCCATGGAAGCAGATGCCGGTATCCGGATCAAAGAACTGAGAGTGGATGGCGGTGCCACTGTAAATAACCAGCTCATGCAGTTCCAGAGTGATATCCTGAATTGCAAAGTGGTGCGGCCAAAGATCACAGAAACCACGGCACTCGGAGCGGCTTATTTAGCGGGACTGGCAGTAGGCTTCTGGAAAAATGTGGAAGAGATCCAGCAGCAATGGCAGATCAATCAGTCTTTTGCCCCTGCGATGGAAACAGATAAACGTAATCAGCTGGTGAATGGTTGGCAAAGAGCCGTGAAAGCCAGTATTGCCTGGGCTTCGACAAGCTCAGCCTGACAGGCACAAGCTCAGCCTGACAGGCACAAGCTCAGCCTGACAGGCACAAGCTCAGCCTGACAGGCACAAGCTCAGCCTGACAGGTACAAGCTCAGCCTGACAGACACAAGCTCAGCCTGACAGGCAAATGACCTGCTTGAGCCGCAATGACAAGCTCTGACAGATAATGAAATAAATTATACCCTGCCTGTCCCTGACTGTTTGAAAAAAAGGGCAGACAGGAACGATTAGCAGCAACTTAAATAAATGAACCGACAAAGTCTTCTTGAACACCTGAAAGCCACTCCTGAGTTCGATATTTGTATTATTGGAGGTGGTGCCACGGGTCTGGGAATTGCTGTGGATGCGGCTTCCAGGGGTTATAAAACTGCTTTATTTGAACAATATGATTTTGCCAAGGGGACTTCTTCCCGCAGCACCAAACTGGTGCATGGAGGCGTTCGTTACCTGCAGCAGGGAAATATCAAATTAGTGATGGAAGCCCTCCGCGAAAGAGGGCTGTTGCTGAAAAATGCACCCGGACTGGTACATAACCAGAAATTCATTGTACCCAACTATAAATGGTGGGAAAAACCTTTTTACGGGATCGGTCTCAAAATATATGACTGGATGGCCGGCGGACTGGGTATCGGGCCTTCTGAATTATTGACAAAAGAAGAGACCCTGGCCCTTACACCGACACTCGACCCGGATGACCTCACCGGGGCTGTATTATATTATGACGGGCAGTTTGATGATGCCCGGCTGGCGATCAGTCTCGCCCGGACGGCCGTGACCCATGATGCCGTTGTACTGAATTATTTCCCCGTTACCGCATTGCTGAAAAAACAGAATACAGTGTGCGGGGTGCGGGTGAAGAACAGCCTGAACGGGAAAGAGCTTGATGTAAAAAGCAAGGTAGTCATCAATGCCACCGGTGTATTCACGGACCAGGTGCTCAAGATGGATAACCCGGAACACGAAAGCCTGATCAGCCCCAGCCAGGGCATTCACCTCGTGGTGAATAAAGAATTCCTCCCGGGCGATACCGCCATCATGATCCCCCGGACCGATGACGGCCGGGTGCTTTTCGCTGTACCCTGGCATGATAAGATCGTACTGGGTACCACAGATACCCCGGTGAATACTATCTCTGCTGAACCGGTTCCCCTTCCAGAAGAAATTGATTTTATCCTGAAGCATATCGGCCGTTACCTGACCAAGGATCCGCAACTCAGTGATGTGAAAAGCATGTTTGCCGGCCTGCGACCACTGGTAAAAGGGAAATCAAAGATCACGTCGGCCCTCTCCCGGGACCACCTGATCACGATTTCCGAATCGGATATGATCACGGTAACGGGTGGCAAATGGACCACCTACCGCAAAATGGCCGAGGATACGGTAAACCTGGTGGCTGAAAAATTGCAGTCGCAGATCACCTGCATCACCCATGAGCTAAAACTGGCTGTTACGCAACCCGTGCCTCCTGAGATAGGAAAGCTGAATGAGCAGGAACTCGCGGCAGTCATCAAACAAACGCTGGAACATGAAATGTGCATGACCGTGGAAGATTTTCTTTCAAGAAGAACACGCCAGTTGTTACTCGATGCCCGGGTGGCAATCAGCAAAGCCCCGTTGGTGGCCCGGATCATGGCGGAAATTTTACGCAGGGACGAAACCTGGATACAGGAACAAATCAATAACTTTAACGCGATCGCTAACAATTATCTTCCTCATTAAAACAGATTGCTTATGTCAGCATTTACCGGAGAATTCATTGGCACCGCCCTGCTCATTTTGTTCGGCGGCGGTGTGGTTGCCAACGTGGTATTAAATAAAACAAATGGCCAGAACAGCGGCTGGATCGTCATTACTTTTGGATGGGCCATGGGCGTATTCATTGGGGTGTTCACTTCCCTGAAACTCGGCGGCAGCGGTCACCTGAACCCGGCCGTTACCATTGCCCTGGCCGTTACCGGAAAGTTCAGCGGTTCTCTTGTGCTGACTTATATTCTGGCCCAGTTAGCGGGCGCCTTCACAGGCGCTGCATTGGTCTGGCTAACCTACCATACCCATTTTGATGCCTCCACGGATGCCGATCTGAAAAAAGCGGTTTTTTGCACCGCACCCGGTATCCGCAACCCGCTGAATAATTTTTTCACCGAATTCATCGGCACATTTGTCCTGATGTTCGGGGCGCTCTCCTTAACTGATTCCGCCTCCACTTTGGGTACACTGAATTACCTGCCGGTTTCCCTGCTCGTGCTGGGCATTGGTTTATCATTGGGCGGACCCACCGGTTATGCGATCAACCCCGCCCGTGACCTTGGTCCCCGGATCGCACATTTCCTGTTACCGATCAAGGGAAAAAGGGATAGTGACTGGGGCTATAGCTGGGTACCGGTTGTAGCGCCCATTGCTGGTGCAACGCTGGCAGCCTGGCTTTTCACATTGCTCTGAAATTGATTTGATATTATAACGAAACTGATGCACCTGGCAATTCTCATTCTCAGGCCGCCACTATTATTTCGCAGGCCTTCCTCACCTGCTCCTCCGATAGGGTCAATGGGGGTGAAATCCGGAGACAATTCGGGGCAAAGAGGAACCAATCCGTCAGTACTCCTGCGGCGATGGACCGGTCAATGACTTTTTTACAGGTATCAAACGAATCAAACTCCACCGCCATCCAGAGGCCAAAGGACCGGACCGCTTTTATGGTGGGATGTACCAGTAAAGAATGAAATAAGGCTTCTTTGGCCTTTACCTGCCCGATCCACCCTTCTTCCAGCAGGGCTTTCATGGCCGCCATACCGGCCGCACAGGAAACCGGGTGACCACCGAAGGTCGTGATATGTCCCAGTACCGGGTTATCCGTAAAGGCATCCATTAATTTTTTATCCGCCACTAAAGCCCCCAGGGGCATGCCGCCGCCCAGGGCCTTCCCAAGTAATACCACATCCGGTACGATGTCAAATTGTTCAAAGCCCCATAGCTTCCCGGTCCTTCCAAAGCCGGCCTGGATCTCATCAAGGATCAGCAGGGTACCGGTTTCCGTACATTTTTTCCGCAAGGCCAGCATCCAATCAGCAGAAGGAGGTTTTATTCCCGCTTCGGCCTGCACGGTTTCAGCAATCACACAGGCAGTATGCTCCGTGATAAAATCGAGGGTGGCAAATGAATTATAATCCAGGTGCATGATATCCGGAAGCAGCGGCCGGAAAGCATTCCGCCAGTATTCATCCCCGATGATGCTAAGCGCCCCCTGGGTACTGCCATGGTAAGAATTTTTAAAAGCAATGATCCCGGTCCGGTTGGTCACCCGTTTAGCCAGTTTCATGGCCCCTTCCACCGCTTCGGCCCCGGAATTAGTAAAATAAACGGAATGGAGAGAAGCGGGTAAATGCCCGGTCAGCAGTTTTGCATACTGTACCTGCGGGGCTTCCACGAATTCGCCATAAACCATAATATGCAGGTAGGCATCCAGCTGTTCCCGGATCGCGGCGATCACTTTCGGATGCCGGTGGCCAAGGTTGGCCACGCTGATACCCCCGATCAGGTCAATATACTCTTTGCCATCCGCCCCGTACAGCATACAAGCCTCGGCTTTCACGATCTCCAATGCCAGGGGCGTCGCCGATGTCTGGCCTACATGCCGCAAAAAAAGTTCCCGTTGATTCAATCTTGTGATTTTATGCAAAGGAAGCAAAGAATTGCTGAATTTTGCGGGGATAAGTTTAGTTGCGGGCCCGCTGTCGCTTGGCGAGGCAAGCTGCGAACTACAGACTACTAACCACAAACTACTAACTAATAATGCCCCTCATTCTCCCCGTTGAAGACAAACACCCCCAATTCGGTAACAATTGTTTTATCGCCCCCAATGCCACGATCGTGGGCGATGTAACCATGGGCGATGACTGCAGTGCCTGGTTCAATGCCGTGATCCGCGGGGATGTGAACTTTATCAGGATGGGGAATAAGGTCAATGTGCAGGACGGGGCCTGTATTCATTGTACCTATCAGAAATGCGGGACAACCATTGGCAACAATGTTTCGATTGGACATAATGCCATCGTACATGGATGTACCCTCCATGACAATGTGCTGGTGGGGATGGGCGCCATTGTGATGGACAACTGTGTGGTCCACAGCAATACCATCATTGCAGCCGGGGCTGTAGTACTGGAGAATACCATTTGCGAGGCAGGCAGTATCTACGCCGGTGTGCCCGCCAAAAAGGTCAAGGACATTTCGCAGGAACTGATCCATGGCGAAATCGGCCGGATCGCCGGTAATTATATCCGGTATGCGGACTGGTTCAGGGATAAACAATAAATTGATATTTCTCCTGGTAATTGACCATCAGGCATATTAATTGCATAGTATAAACCACAGACAGCGTTTCGTAGCTTTACTATAGCTATCGCAATTTATTCTGTCTATTTTCGTTAGGAAAGAAACCGGAATTCATGAAAAACCTTCGATTTTTTGCCGTATCAATGAGTCTCGCCATCCTCTTATCCTCCTGCGGTGTGTTCAGCAACCTGTTCAGGCGTAAATCAGGCTGCCCCAGCAATGGGAAAAACGTGGGCGCGGAGCGAATTCTGAGCGGAGATCCCGATGCTGCAAAAAGTGCCAGAAAGGCCAAAAAATTCCGTAGTTAATTTACTGTTACGTGCAGCGAAACCGGCCCGGATCCGGTCTTTGAAGTAAGAAACCTATAAACTTTACATACTATGAGCCTTACCCTACGAACCTCACTGGGCTGCACCGAAGCAGTGATCGCCGATGACGGAGGACTGAATCAATTTTACAATGTGGCGAATGTCCTCAGCCAGGATTTCAAAATTAAATTCTCCCACAAGGAAGATGATTTTGACACGATCAACTGGGAATTCAGGTTCAAAGGTCATAACATGACGCTTCATTATAATATCTATAATGGAGTGTCGATTTTCCCTACCAAAACCCATGATGCCTTAAACAAAGACAACAAGGCCGTGATCGAACTGGCCGGGGTGCTGGAAGGAAAACTCTTCAATATGGAACGCAGGAATATTGCGTAAGTCATGCTTCGGTACGCAGGCAGGGCCTGCTACTCAGCATGACTACAGCATCCCGTTTCAGCTGAACCTGCTCCGTATTTACAGTGAAATAGCTAATTGAATCTGCGATCCTCCTGAAAAAGGGGGATTTTTCCATACCGCATTTGCAAGCAGGTATTGTATCCCTCCCCGGTTTTTGTCATGCCCGCATCTAAAGAATATTTTAAGAAACAGGAGAAGTCCGAAGGAAGCTGGCAGGGCCTGCTACTCAGCATGACTACAGCATCCCGTTTCAGCTGAACCTGCTCCGTATTTAACAGTGAAATAGCTAATTGAATCTGCGATCCTCCTGAAAAAGGGGGATTTTTCCATACCGCATTTGCAAGCAGGTATTGTATCTCTCCCCGGTTTTTGTCATGCCCGCATCTAAAGAATATTTTAAGAAACAGGAGAAGTCCGGCTTTTGCTCCGCAACAGGCAGATGTCCTTTTCTTGCAGAGTAGCCGGTCTTAAACAGACGGATGCCCCTGTCATGCTGAGTAGCCGAAGGCAACAGACGGATGCCCCTGTCA
>JBBIGW010000014.1:0-39363 GCA_037447355.1 Bacteroidia bacterium
ATCTATCTTACTGTCCACAAAAACCCGATACCCGCATTAAACAAAATCCGCCTTATGAAAAACAATGCCCGGCCGCTCTCATCCCTGTCCGCCACAAAGCTGACAGCCGTAAAAAAAACAAAGCCCACTTCATCAGCGCAAATTAAATCAGCTTACCTGAAGGCCATTCTTTCGGGTTCCCGTATTATATCCGGTTCTGAAAACGAGCTGCCGGTTGAAAATCCCGACCGGATGGCCGCGATCCGCTATATCCGCGACAGCGCGGCGATGAAGAAAAAATAATTTTTATCCAGATCATTTGACCCTGAGCATTCTTACCCAAAAAGCCTCTGTGAAAACGGAGGTTTTTTAATTACTACCTGTAAAATATCCGCTGCGGAATAGTGCGGGCAGGCAGCCATTGATATAAAGTGCTACATAGTAGATAGAAAAACAGCGAAGCGACAAAACTTTCGCTGCCATAAAGAATTTCCCCAATAATCAATCATCCAATAATTAATAATTCACACCCCCGCGGTTCCCGGGCAAATGTCCACTACAATCAGTTCGCTTTAATGAACTTCACCACCTGTACTTCCATATTGTTCCCGTTATACAGTTTCAGCATATAAGTACCGGGCTGCAGTCCAGATACATTCACAGAAAAATCATTCCGGAAGCTGCTGGTCTCCCTGAGTTTGCGACCATTGATATCATAGACCTGCGCCAGCAGGGGTTTGCGCAGTTCCCGTTTCCCATGGATTTGCAAAATATCCCTTACCGGGTTGGGGTAGATGCTGATCATATCCGCCACCCGTACGGGGCCGGCCCCGGGGTTCTGGTTCAGCGAAAGAATAACACCCGCATACGTGTACTCCATGATGGCCCCTCCGTTCAAACTGGCGCCTGCATCACGGGCCACATAAAATTTTAATCCATCCGGTGAGATCCGGATCCTCCTGACCCGGTTGCCATCTCCCCGGAAATAGGAAATCGTATCTCCCGCCACATCCGTACCCGCGCTGTTTAACCTGACACGATAAATTTTATCATGTTTTAAGGGGCTGATCAGTAATGAATAATTCCATCCCGGAATTTTGTTTTGCCCGTAAAAGTCCACACTGGAAGAAGCGATCGTCGGCCATAAAGCATTATTGGATTGCGCCATCAGGGCCGGCATATTAGCGGCTGTTTCGGTGAATGTGGTAAAAATGGGTTCCCGGTGAGTGGGTGTGGCCGTACAAAAAGCGCTTTCATTGGCACTGGTATTCTGACCGATTTTAAAGCCATTCACATTATCATCACAATAGCCGGATACCTGGTCCCACCCGTAATTTTTCCCGGCTTCGATAATATTGATCTCATCATCCGTCCGGTCCATCTGTTCTGTACTGTAGAGAAAGTCCGTACCCGCTACATTTCCCCAGGCAAGACCCTGTGCATTCCGGTGGCCCAGGCTGAATACATAATCCTGCGGGGTGATGGCGCTGGCCTCAAAGAAAGGATTGTCATTGGGAATCCAGGCATCCTGGCCCGGATCACCATCGCTCTCTGAATTGAGGCGGAGCACTTTCCCTTCCATGACATTTACATTCTGTGCGTTCTCCGTACGGGTGGTATTTAAAAACTGACCGGCCCCCATATCGCCTACGGTATAATACAATCGGTATTGGGTATGAGCGGCATCCGCTCCCGGTTCAATCACGGGACTAAAAACCAGTCTTCCTGAATTGTGATCACTGCTGCCCGGGATCGTGCTGATGATCGTAACCGGGCTGGACAATGTATTGCCTGAATAAGTGAAGCGTACAATCTTGGTTGTGTAAATACAACTGGTATTGGTACCGGGGCAACTTCCCTTGTTGTAAACATAAGCAGCATATACCCAGGGTTTGGCCGCCCGTACAGCCGGATCTGATGAATAAAGATTGGGGTGTATCGCCAGTCCCATGAGCCCTCCCTGTGGCTGGTTGGGAGAAGCGGCTGTGAAATTGATCGTACCATCCGTGGCCCGCAGATCCAGCAATACGGTTTTGGCCCCGTTGGCAATATTGATCCGCGAAATCAGGTAGGATTTATTCTCCGTCACCCACAATGAATCGTTCGGACCGAACAAAACCTCCCAGGCGGAATTCAGCCCGGATATCACTGTTCTTTTTGTAAAGGGTTCAGTCTGAGCACTTGTATATAGGCTGATTACAATAAGAAGAAGGCACAACAAGGGGAGCCGTGGTTGTTTCATGGAGGTGAATTTCAGGTCTAATATACTGCTTAGTAATCCCTTTCACAATAGGGCTTTTCACACATTCCGCTAATAGTAAAACCGGCAGGAATTAAGGAATATCTCCTATTGTTCATGGCAATCCATTAAGCTAATTTTAATATCCGGAGTCTGACCTGTGAAACTGAAATCCCATCCATGAAAAAGTCAACACCAACCTGTGTTCCTTCACCCCTGATTAAAATTCTGACAGTTTTACTGCTGTCAGGAACCGGTCAGGTCTGCGCACAAAATATTGACTTTGGAAAAAGTTATATCAATGTTACCAAAGGCTTAAACGGCGGCACTGTTGAAACAGGTGATACACTGGAAATAAGAGCCTCCTTCGTGGTACGCTCCGGAACCTATGACAGTTGCCGTTACCAGGATGCGGTTCCTGCCGGTACCCTTTATATTCCGGGTACGGTCCGGGTGCTGACGAACGAGGGGAAAATTTACAAACAGCTCACAGATATTTACGGAGATGACCCGGGCTGGATTACGGGCAGCAATATTACCATTCACCTTGGATACAATACAGCGGCAGCACCTGCAACTGCTTTCCGGAGAGGAAGAGTGGCAAATACCCATAAGCCTTCTTTTTACGGGAGCACCTGTATCATGGTGGCTTCTTTCCGGGTAAAAGTGACCGCGCTGACCGGGAGTAATATCAGTACCGGCGGCGGAAACATGACTTACAAAAGCGGGTTAGCCGCTATTCAGACCTTTACATTTCCCGCCAATACGCTCAGGGTTTATACCAATTTCGGGATCTGTTCCAATTCCATCGGGGCCAATTCCATCGGCACCGAATTCAACGGGACATTTGGCAGCGGCAAACCCCGGAACCGGGGCACTTCCGGTAATGTGCCGGTGGGATACACCTATAATTTCTTTGATGTGAATTCGCCGCAGGATTATTATTACGGCATTGCCAATAACACTTCCACCCGGCAGAACTATACGACTTCCAACGCATGGGCCAAGCCGGATAATACAAGCCCCACACACCGGGTATTTACCGTATGGGATATTATCGGGGACCATACCGGGGCGGTGAATCCTGTTGCCGGGAATCCCGCAGCGGATACGGTTGCCAATCCCAATGCAGGGTATATGCTGGTGATCAATGCGGCCTATCGTATTGATTCAGCCTTCCAGCAAACCATTTCCGGTTTATGTCCCAATACCTATTACGAGATTTCCTGCTGGATGAGAAATATCTGTTCCAAATGCGGCTGTGATTCGAACGGGAAAGGAGCTTCCAACAGTTCCGGGCCTCCTTTTTATATTCCAACAGGCGCCGGCGATTCTTCCGGTGTGGCGCCCAATCTTACTTTTGAAATTGACGGGATCGATTATTATACATCCGGTAACCTGCTGTACAATGGCAGATGGGTAAAAAAAGGCTTTACCTTCCTCACGGGCCCGGTACAAACCAGCTTTACCCTGAAGTTTTTTAACAATGCCCCCGGTGGTGGTGGCAATGACTGGGCACTGGATGATATTTCTGTTTCCACCTGTTCGCCGAACATGAGTTATTCCCCTTCCCTGACTCCTGCAGTCTGTGACAGCAATGCGCTGACTATTTACGATACCGTGCGTTCCTATTTCAATAATTACGTTTATTACAAATGGCAGCGCAGTACCGATGGAGGTGCCAGCTGGACAGATGTGACTGCTCCTGCAGGTCCCGCTGTACCCGTCTGGAACGGAACAGCCTGGGAATATGTCACCTCTTATACAATTCCTCCTTCCCAGACCCTGTTAGCAAACAACGGAGATCTTTACCGGCTGGTGGTGGCTACCACGGTTGCCAACCTGGCCAATGCTTCCTGTAATTTCACTGATGTGGCCAATATCATTACGCTGGATGTAATTGACTGCGGTATCCCGCTGGCGGCCCGGCTGCTTTCTTTCAGCGGGCAAAAAGAAAACGGGTACGGAGTTTTGAAATGGACCACGGCGGGAGAAGAGGAGCCTCTTTCATTCGATATAGAAAAAAGTGCTGACGGCATTCGTTTCTTCCCCGCGGGTACCGTTAGCAGTCATCGTGACTATTCGGGAGAAGAACAGGAGTACCTGTTTACGGACCCGGTCCGGCTGACTGGTTCTGCCTATTACCGGATCAGTATGCGAAACGAACGGGGGCAATCCACCCGCTCCCGGATCATCCGGCTTTCCGCTTCGGAAGCCTCACTCAGTTTTGTATCCGTGATCAATCCTTTCTCCGGGGAACTGCCATTTGAAGTAGCGGCTGAACAGAATGGTAAGGCGGAAGCTGAACTGGTTGATGCTGCCGGGAAAACCGTCCGTGCAAAAACCTTCGACCTGTTCGGGGGAATCAATCACCTGCAATTTGAAAACACAGCGATACTCGCCCCGGGGATGTATTTCCTGCGGGTGCGCAGCACCGGATCAATGATTCAGAAAGCTGTGCTGAAAACAAACCGGTAACCGGTTATGATACCTGCATCTTGTCGCTGATCTCACTGCTGGTTTCCACAGTAACCGGTGTATCCGGCTGGTTATGCCGTTTAAAGAAGCGTTTTTGAAAAAGCAGTAAGGTAATTACCCCGACTGATATTGAGGCATCCGCAATATTAAAGATCGGGCTGAAGAAATCAAACTCACTCCCCCCCACTCCCGGGATCCAGGAGGGGAAATGCGCATTTGTAATGATCGGGAAGTATAACATATCCACGACACTGCCGTGCAGGAAAGATGAATAACCATTGGAAGAAAACTGCGCCACACCAGAATAACTGATATAATCATTCAGCGTGGGATCGTAGTGCAAGCCCTTATCGAAGATCATCCCGTAAAACATGCTGTCGATCAGGTTGCCCAGTGCCCCCGCGTAGATCAGCCCGGCACAAATTATAAATCCCCGGCTGTAATGCTGTTTTACGATCCGGCCCAGGTACCAGGTACCAAATACGACCGCACCGAGACGAAACAGGGTCAGGATCATTTTGCCGGCCTCATTTCCGAATTTCCAGCCCCAGGCCATACCCGGGTTCTCGATAAAATGGAGACGAAACCAGTTCATACCAAATACCCGCATCACTTCACCGGTGTCATGCGTGGTTTTGATCCAGATCTTCAATGCCTGGTCAGCGATGATTATAATTGCAATAAGGAATGCGACAGACCTGAGTTTCAATGACAGAATTTTAAGGAGCAAATATAAGGAGAAACTGCCATGGCCTCCTGTCAAAAGCATCCTAAAACAGTTTACCTGGCCCCGGTTCGGCTACCGGGCATCTATTCTTCAAAATAGACCCGTTTAACCCGCTGGGAAACACCGGTCAGTATTTCATAAGGGATCGTATCCGCCCAACCGGCCAGTTGCTGTACCGGCAGGTCCCTGCCGAATACGATCACTTCATCTCCTTCTTTTATTCCGGCGATACCGGTCACATCCACCATAAACATATCCATACATACCGTGCCAATGACCGGCGCCAGCTGCCCGTTGATCAGTACCCTGCCCTTCCCGTTGCCCAGTCTCCGGGGATAGCCATCCGCATAACCCAGCCGGATCGTGGCGATCACCGCATCCCGCTGTACCCGGCCCCTGCGGTTATAACTGACCGAATCACCGGCTTTAAGAAACTTTAACTGGGCAATCGTGGATTTAAGCGTGGCCACCGTTTCGAGGGCCAGCTGACCGGAAACGGCGCTGTCCACCCCGTAAAGCCCGATACCGAGACGCACCATATCGAGCTGGAGTTCCGGGTGCCGGATCGCCGCGGCTGAATTCGCGATATGCGTAAGAAAGGGATAACGAAGCAATGACTTCAGCTCCTGTACGGCTTTCCTGAATTTTTCAAACTGCTGTTCCGTAAACGAATCCTGCACCGCTTCTTCACTGGCAGCCAGGTGAGAGAAGACGGACTGTACATTGAAGGAGGATGTACTGAGCAGGTAATCACCCAATGCCTTCATCTCTTCCGCGGCAAAGCCCAGCCTGTTCATCCCGGTTTCCACTTCAATATGCACGGGATATTGCCGGAGTCCTTCCTTTTGCAAAAAAAGATCAAAGGCCTTCATGATCTCAAAGGAATAAAGTTCCGGCTCCAGGTTATGACTGACGATGGTATCAAAGGCGTTTTCCTCCGGGTTCATCACCATCACCGGGAGACTGATCCCCGCTTTCCGGAGTTCCACCCCTTCATCCGCATAAGCCACCCCCAGGTAATCTACTTTATGATACTGGAGGATTCCGGCTATTTCAGCACCGCCGCTGCCATAGGCAAAAGCTTTTACCATGGCCATCACTTTGGTAGCCGGGCGAAGAGCGGCCTGGTAGGCTTTGAGGTTATGGATAATCGCATTGAGATTGATCTCCAGGACGGTCTGGTGGACTTTCTGTTCTAATTGCTGAACAATCTGTTCAAACTGAAATACCCGGGCTCCTTTTACCAGGATGGCTTCTTCCTTAAATGCGGAGGGCCTGAATTGCTGCAGGAATTCAGTGGTTGAAGAGTATAGTTCCAGCCGGAAGTTCAAACCGGGTTGCCGGCTGAGTGCGGCCGAAATACGTTCCCCGATCCCGATCAGCCGGCCCACTTCATGTTTCTTCAGCGCCTCCAGCACCTGCGCATAAAGCTGTTCATCCGGTATGGCACTTTGTAAAAAATCAGAGAGTATCACGGTCCGGGGTATGCCCGGGCTTTGTTGTACCAGGAAATTCAGGGCAATCTCCAGTGAACTCAGGTCCACGCTGTAACTGTCATTGATCACATGGCAGTGATTGATCCCCTTCTTCAGTTCGAGCCGCATATCCACCGGGACTAACTGAAGCATCCTGCTGCGGATCGTATCCTCCTCATAGCCCAGGTGAAGCATCAGTTGCCAGCAGGTAATGGCATTTGCTGCAGAAGCTTCATCCGTAAAAGGAATTTCAATACTTATTTCTTTGCCGGGCTTACGGGGATCAAGGGCGGTGATGCGGGTACTGCTTCCCGAGCGTTCTTTATGAATCACCTGAAGACCGGGCACTTCTTCCGCCCGGCTGAACAGGATCCTTTTTTCTTTTTCTTTTTGCTCCCGGGAACTGAATCCTTCGCTGTGCGCCTCCCCGATATTGGTAAAGACCCCGATAGTGGGCCGGATCATCTTCTCCAGCTTTTCCATTTCACCCGGCCGGGAAATACCAGCTTCGAACAGGGCCAGTGTATGGTGACGGTTCATCTGCCAGATACTGAGGGGTACCCCGATCTGGGAATTGTAACTTTTCGGGCTACGTACAATATGGTACTCAGGATGCAGCAACTGGTACAGCCATTCTTTAACGATGGTCTTGCCATTGCTCCCGGTGATCCCGATTACAGGAATGGAAAACCGGCCCCGGTGATAAGCCGCCAGTTCCTGCAAAGCGGCAAGGGTATCTTTGACCCGCAGCAAATTCGCTTCAGGATACAGGCCTGTATCTATATCCCGGCTGATCACAAAATTCCGTATCCCGCTGCGGTAAAGCGCGGGGATAAAATCATGACCGTCACGCCGGAAACCGGGCAATGCAAAAAAAAGGGAGCTGGCCGGGGCAAGGATCTTCCGGCTGTCGAGCAGCAGTTGCGTGACAGGCATATCCTGTACCAACCGGGTGTCGGCCTGGATAATACGGGCGATATCACTGATGTTGTAAACCAAAACAAATGAATAAATCAGGAAATACTTTTATCATTGACATCAGGGGGAACTCCTTTCCTGTTCACGAAGATCGAATAAAAAACAGATCCGCTGATACAGACCATGATCACACCGAGCGAAATGAAGACCTGCACCTGCTTGTCCACCCATTGATTGATCCAGTGTTCGGCCAGCATTTTGATCCCGATAAACACCAGCACAATCGCGATCCCCTGCTGGAGGTAATCGAATTTGGTAACCGCCCCCCGGAGCAGGAAGAACAGGGACCGTAAACCCAGCACGGCAAAAATATTGGAGGTATAGATCACCAGCCGGTCACGCGAAATACCCATCACGGCCGGTATGGAATCCAGGGCAAAGACCAGGTCGATGGCCGCCAGCATGATCACGACTACAAACAAAGTAGTATATAAAGGTCTTCCGTTCTCCCTGACCATAAACTGTCCATTGCCATCATGCGGCGCCAGGGGCAGGAATTTTTTCATAAACAGGTAGACCTTGCTGTCCTGCGGATTGAATTCCTCCTCATCACCGGCCGTAAACATTTTATATCCTGTATACACCAGGAAAACCCCGAACAGGTAGAGGATCCAGTGAAACCTTTCCACCAGGGCCACACCCACGGTGATGAAAATGACCCGGAATACAATGGCCATCAGGATCCCGATCAGCAGGACCCGTCCATAGTTTTTTTCCTTTACTGAGAAGGCGGAGAAGATCAGGATAAAAACAAAAATATTATCAATACTAAGGCTCCATTCCATCAGGTAGGCGCTCAGGTATTCCAGGGCCAGCCTTTGTCCTTTCCCGATCCACAGAAAGACAAAAAAAGCAAGTGCCAGTCCCACCCAGAAAAAAGTCTGCAGCAGGGCCTGTTTGATGCTCACGGTCTGCCCCTTCTTGCTCAGCAACCCCAGGTCAAAAACAAGGGCCAGCAGCAGCACGATGCCAAATACGAGATAGGTGATCTGATCAACATTCATCCTTATATGCTTATTATGTAAACAGTAATAGAAATAGTAGGATGAGAGCCAGAACGTTAACAATTGTGCCAAGCCACAATCCTTTAATAAAACCTTGTTCTCCTTTTACCTTGGTAATTAAATACCCGAAAGCAAGGCCAACAATTCCAAAAATAAGGCCTAGTAAAAGGCCGGATATACTAATATCATTTTCCTTTTCTAAAACGCCATTAGCGTACTTCCTTTTCCTGATCTGCTGGTACACCCATCCGGAAAGTATGACCAGCAATACCGGTAAGGCGATATTGAAAAACTGCCAGGTACTCCTTTGTTCTTTTACCTTCTGGGTATCCAGGAGCCTTAGTACTATGTCCTTATTCCGGGTTTCACTGATCGCAGGATTATTCACCAGGTACTCCACGCAGTTGAGCAGGAAGTCCCGGTTAGCCACCGGCAGAAAGGTTTTTGCATAAGGGGTCTCTTTCAGGTATTCCGTGTAAGTGTATTTGTTCCAGCCCATGGGTATGGGACCGGAATCAGGTAACACATCATTTAATACGATATCCCCGTCTGCCACCACGATCATTTTATTTTCCACGGATGAGGGAAGAAAATTCTCACCGGCTGCCGCGAGGCTGTCCTGCTGCGCCCTGCCCAGCTGGTTCCTGAATACAGAGGTGAATTTTCCTTCCAGCAACAGGCCGGCAGGTATGGCATTGCGGTTGAATTTACTGTCTGCCGGTACATTCTTATTTTCATTCAGGCTGATCAGGGCGGGTGTACTGATGATCCTTGAGTTGGGAGAGGTAACGAGCAGCGGGGTCTTCTTTATGCCCTCCACGGCGATCGTGTCCACCGAATTCACGAACCGGCCGGCCACATACCCGATATTCTTACTCACGTTATTCCCCGAGGAAACCAGGAAAGGGAAATAATTCCAGTGCAGGAAGTCCAGTTGCGGGTTATCGATAGTGCCCCCCACCACGATCGGTATCAGGTCGCATTGCAGGTCCATCACGAGGTCTGTATTGATCCGGGCCCCGTACCTGAAAAGCTGTTCGGTAAGGTTCAGCCCCCTGTCATACGCGATTGTCTCGCCTTTGGCTTTTCCCTGCAGGCTGTCCTGTTCCGCGATCAGGTTGTCGATAAAGAGAAGCAGTTTGCCACCCCGCATCACATACTGATCGAGTTTTAATTTCACTTCCTCCGAAAAAGGTTTGGTGGGCTTTACGATCATCAGGATATCCGCTTCCCCGGGAATGGGTTTCGTGGTAATATCAATGGGACCAAAACGGTAATCCCGGGTAAGGGTCTGTTCCAGGTCCATCACGCGGTAATCAGTCGGCTCCCCGTTGCCAACCGCATAAGCAATAGCAGGTTTTCGCCGGGCAGTAAGCTTATCCAGCGATTTGGCAAACTGGTATTCCATCAGTGCCTCTGCACTGTTGATCTCGTTCTGGGAAATATTATTGCTCGCCCCGGGATAGAGATTCACCAGCATTTCCTGTCCCTTGTACCGGAGCAGGGCCACGGGGAAAATGATATTACTGCTCTCACCCGCCTTTTTTGTGACGGTAAGATTGATGGGCACCGCGCCAAGCTTCACCAGCGAATCGCCCCAGGGTTTGCCATTGGGCATCTCGTCCGTCGGGGAAATGAAACGGTACTGGATTTTTGATCCGTTCCGGTCCTTCAGTAATTGTAAAAATTCATCGGTGGTATTGGCCAGTTTCTTAAACCCGGCCGGGAACTCACCTTTCAGGAATACATCGATCTGTACGGTTTCCTCAAGCTGACCCAGCAGGTCCCGCGTGGCCTTGCTGAGGGTATATCGTTTTTCTTTGGTCAGGTCAAAGCGGCCATGAACGACCGATGCCAGGTAGTTCACCGCAAACAATACCAGCAGCAGCACCAGCCACCAGGATTTTGAGGCCATTATTTTTCCTGTCAGTCTTTTCATATTATCGCTTCAGGAGGTTTCGGTTAGTAATGGCAAAAAACAGGCAGATCACACTGAGAAAATATACCAGATCACGGGTATCGATCAGTCCCCGGCTGATGCTGCGGTAATGAAAATCGATCCCGATCATTTCCACGTAGTAATCCGGTCCGTTGGCAAGGGCCGGTATCTTACTGATGGCGCTGAACCCGTAATAGATCAGGGCGCAGCCGATCAGTCCCGCAATAAAAGCCACCACCGCGTTATTGGTAAAACTGCTGCAACAGGTGCTGATCGCGGTAAATACAGCGGCCAGAAAAAACAGCCCGGTATAGGACCCGATCGTGGCTCCCATATCCATTCCCTCACCGGAAGATAAACGCTGAATGGAGAAAATATAAATAAGGGTGGGAAGCAGGGCAATCAGGACAACGATCAGGCTGCCCAGGTATTTTCCGCCGATGATCTGCCCGCGGGTCAGGGGTCTAGTTTGCAGGATCTCATAGGTACCCGTTTTGAATTCCTCGGAAAAACTGCGCATGGTGATCGCGGGTATCAGCAACAGGAGGATCCAGGGGGCCAGCTGGAAAAAATGGTCCAGGGTGGCGTACCCAAAATCGAGAATATTGTCTTCAAAGACGAACAGCACGAGGCCGTTGACCAGCAGGAAAACAATAATCGCGATGTAACCGGTGAGGCTACTGAAAAACTGGCGGAGTTCTTTTTTACATACAGACCACATAGGCTTGGACAATGATGCAAAATAAGCTAAAGCGGCTGAATTTTGGGCGCTGCGCCCGTTATAACCAATAAAAAAATCCCCCGGGGGGATTCGTATATCCTGGTCAGCATTAAAAATTATACGGCAAAACTCTCCCCGCAACCACAGGTTCGGCTCGCATTGGGATTGCTGAAATAAAATCCCTTCCCGTTCAATCCATCGGAAAAATCAAGGGTGGTATTCACTAAGTAGAGAAAACTTTTCAGGTCGGTCACTACTTTCACGCCATTGTCTTCAAATGACTGGTCCATGGGTTTTTGTTCGTTATCAAAATCGAGTTTGTAACTCAGGCCCGAACAGCCACCGCCCACCACACTGACCCGGAGAAAATAAGAAGGATCACCGGACACCCCGGCATCGGCCAGGAGCTGCTGCACTTTGGCCCTGGCCTTGTCGCTGACGTAAATCGCATTATCTGTTGCTACGCTCATATTGTATAAGCTTTGAGGACGAGTTTCGAGTTTCAAGCTAACAGCCGGTACCGGCTCGTAACCTGCCTTTGCCGGCAGGCAGGCTCATAGCTCGCTGCTCGCAACTTTCTTAGTGAATCACGCTTTCATCAAACTTCAGTTCTTCCAGCCCGTTCTTTTTCCGGTAATCATTGATCGCGGCCTTGATGGCGTCCTCGGCCAGTACGGAGCAGTGAATTTTAACCGGGGGCAGGTTCAGTTCTTCCACGATAGTCATGTTGTCAATCTTCACCGCCTCGTCAACCGATTTTCCTTTCAGCCATTCGGTGGCGAGGGAAGAAGAAGCAATAGCGGACCCGCAGCCAAAAGTCTTGAACTTGGCATCCCGGATAATACCGGTCGCATCATCCACTTCGATCTGCAGGCGCATGACGTCACCGCATTCCGGCGCTCCCACGAGACCGGTGCCTACATTGGATTTGCTTTTATCCAGGGTACCCACGTTTTTAGGGTTCTGGTAGTGATCGATTACTTTTTCGCTGTATGCCATTGGTTAATGTTTTTAAAGTTATAAGGTTGAAAAGTTAACAAGTTGAAAAGTTGACAGGGAGAAGACGGGTCCCTGTTAACTTATCAACCCGTCAACCTGTAAACTACTAATGGTGCGCCCACTCGATCGTATTCAAATCAATTCCTTCTTTATACATTTCCCAAAGCGGGCTCATCTCCCTTAATTTATTCACCGTATTGGTTACCTGTTCAATCGTATAATCAATTTGTTCTTCGGTAGTAAACCGGCCCAATCCGAAACGCAGGGAACTGTGTGCCAGGTCATCCCCGAGCCCCAGTGCCTTTAACACATAAGAAGGTTCCAGGGAAGCGGAAGTGCAGGCCGAGCCGGAAGAAACCGCAATATTTTTATTGAAGCCCATCATCAGCCCCTCGCCTTCCACATATTTAAAAGAGATATTAGTGACATGGGGCAGTTTATAACTGATATCCCCGTTCAGGTAAGACTCTTCGATTTTCAGCAATGCATTTTGCAGTTTATCACGGAGCTGACTCACCCGCTTTGTTTCTTCTTCCATCTCGTTCAGGCAGATCTCGCAGGCCTTGCCGAATCCCACGATACCCGGTACGTTCAGGGTCCCGCTGCGCATCCCTCTTTCGTGTCCGCCCCCGTCGATCTGGGCAGTCACTTTTACACGGGGGTTTTTGCGGCGGACATATAAGGCACCCACGCCTTTAGGACCGTACATTTTATGGGCAGAGAATGCCATCAGGTCGATCCCGTCCTTGTTTACATTCACGGGTATCTTACCCACCGCCTGGGTAGCGTCGCTGAAAAGCAGCACTCCATGCTTGCGGGCAATGGCACTGATCTCCTTCATCGGCATGATAGTGCCGATTTCGTTATTGGCATACATGATGGCGATCAGGATGGTATTGGGTTTGATCGCTGCCTCGAGTTCAGCCAGGTCGATCAGCCCGTTATCCTTTACTTTCAGGTAAGTGACTTCCCCGCCTTCTTTTTCCACATGCTTGCAGGTATCCAGCACCGCTTTGTGTTCAATATTGCAGGTAATGATATGATTGCCCTTGCTGGCATACATTTCAAATACTCCCTTGATAGCCAGGTTATCTCCCTCCGTGGCGCCGGATGTAAAAATGATCTCTTTCGGGTCGGCGCCGATCAGTTTGGCTACCTGCTCCCGGGCATAATCAACGGCTTCCTCTGCCTGCCAGCCAAAGGGATGGTTACGGCTGGCCGCGTTTCCGAAACTATTGGTAAAATAGGGGATCATCGCCTCCACGACCCGGGGGTCGCAGGGGGTTGTGGCATTGTGGTCCAAATAAATGGGAAATTTCAGCATAAATTCAATTAATCGTTGTTCGTTTCAATTATCACAAAATTAGTTCAAAAGGGGCTAAAAGAGAGGGCGAATTTGGCCGGAACCCTTGAATTTACCGAATTCGAAAAGAGCTAATTTTACATTTATAACCCTTTATTATGCAAAAGATTGAACATATCGGTATTGCGGTAAAAAGCCTGGGAACAGCGGTACCGGTATATGAAAAGCTCCTGAACACTCCCTGTTATAAAACCGAAACGGTGGAAAGCGAGAAAGTCAACACCGCTTTTTTTCAAAACGGGCCCAATAAAGTGGAATTACTGGAAAGCAGCGACCCGGACGGGGTGATTGCAAAATTCATTGAAAAAAAAGGAGAAGGACTGCACCACGTGGCTTTTGCCGTGGATAATATAGAAGCCGAAATGAAAAGACTACAGGAACAGGGGTTTGTGCTCCTCAATGAAAAACCCAAAGCGGGGGCCGATAACAAATGGGTTTGTTTCCTGCATCCCAAACATACCCATGGCGTGCTGATCGAACTCTGCAGCGAACGGAAATAAATGCTGCCATTCGTACCGTAAGAAAAATAACCCCGGCCGGCTTATTCCTGTTTGTCAATCTCCTGCTGGATCGTATTCGGCCGCATCTTCATGTGGTATTTTTCGGCAAAACCGGTTTGTGCATTGTGCAATTGTTTGTCCAGCGACTCTTCTTCCCGCTTTACCTTGTCCGTGATGTCCAGGATTTCCCGGGAACCTTCTTCTGTTTCATCCCCCCCCTGTTGCCGGATGATCAGGATTCGTTTATAACTTTCGTCAAACAGCTTTTTGTAAAAGCCAAAGGAGCGTATGGCCGCGTCGCGGAAGGCGGAATCTTCCCGGTAGGGGGGCATTCCCTTAATCTCGTCGATCACCCGGGATGCATCGGCGGTGAAAGTGTCCAGCATCCCGTAGGCCGAATCCACATAAGTCCCGGCAACACGCCCCAGTGTAATGATATTTTTGATCAGCCGGGTCTGGCGGCTGATGATATAATCATTGTAATCAGCCGGCGTTTTATACGTAATCCCGTTCCTGCCTTTCACCGGCTGTGTGCAGGCAAAGAGGAAGAGGATACCCGGCAACAAGAAAGCAGCCCGTAGAAGCTGGCGCATAGACTTGGTATTTAGAATACAGTTAGTTATTGCTCTCTTTCTCCTCTCCCGCGTCGCCAGCCGAGTCGGCGTTCACGATGCCCAGTTTTTCAACAGCTACCTGGGCTGCGATCTGGGAAGCGTCTTTTTTATTGAAGGCCTTCCCTTCGGCTATATTTTTCCCATCGAGTACAGCGGCCACGGTAAAGAGACGGCGGCCGTTTTCCAGCCGTTCATTCAGGGTTTCAAATTCAAGCACGCGGCCATTTTTATTGGCCCAGCCATAGAGTTTGTTCTTATGGTTGATCTCCAGGATCTCGAGATCATCCATAAACATGTGGGGAAGGATAATATAATCCAGTACCCATTTGGCTGTTTTTTTGTACCCGATATCGAGGTAGATGGCCCCCACCAGGGCTTCCAGGGTATTCCCGAAAATCTGGCTCACTTTCAGGGAGCCGTCCATTTTATTGTACAGGGTGATTTTTTTGAGTCCCATGCGGACCGCGATTTCATTCAGTTGCTGCCGGTTGACCATCTTGCTGCGCATTTCGGTCAGGAACCCTTCTTCCTTATAGGGGTAGCGTTTAAAGAGGTAATCGGCGATCAGGGCGCTGAGTACGGCATCCCCGAGGTACTCGAGGCGCTCATTGTTTTCATCCGCACCTTCCCGTACCGAGCGGTGGGTAAGTGCTGTTTTATAGAGGGAAATAGACCCTGGCTTGTAACCCAGCAAATTCCTGAGTTCTTTTTTGAAAGAGGAACCTTCGAGTTTGGTAAAAAAATTTTTAAAGAAATCCACGGTATTCAAGCTACGAAAAAAAGGCGAATCAGGCTGTATACTTTTTTACAATCACACAGGCATTGTGCCCGCCAAATCCAAATGTATTGCTCAACGCGGCCCTCACCGTCCGTTTTTGCGCCTTGCTGAAAGTGAAATTAAGTTTCGGGTCCAGTTCGGGATCATCGGTAAAATGGTTGATCGTCGGCGGTACCAGGTCATGCACCACCGCCTGGATACTCGCGATCGCTTCAATCACACCGGCCGCGCCGAGGCAATGCCCGGTCATGGATTTGGTGGCGCTGATATTGAGGTTGTACGCATGTTCTCCAAAAACAGCAGTGATTGCTTTGACTTCCGCCCCGTCACCGATTGGCGTGGAGGTTCCGTGCGTATTGATATAATCAATTTCGTCAGGTCTCATTCCCGCGTCATCCAGTGCCGAGATCATTACATTACGGGCGCCCAGGCCTTCGGGATGCGGGGCCGTGATATGATAGGCATCCGCCGTAGCACCGCAACCAGCCACTTCACAATAGATCTTTGCTCCCCTGGCTTTGGCATGCTCTAATTCTTCAAGCACCAGAATACCGGAAGCCTCACCCATTACGAACCCGTCCCTGTCCTTATCGTAGGGGCGGCTGGCTGTTTTGGGATCCTCATTCCGCTCACTCATGGCCTTCATGGCATTGAATCCGCCCACACCGGCTTCACTGATCACGGCTTCACTGCCGCCACTCAGAATAATATCGGCCTTCCCCAGCCGGATAAGATTGAACGCATCCATGATCGCATTGGTGCTGCTGGCACAGGCACTGACCACGGCAAAATTGGGGCCCCGCAGGTTATGCCGCATACTGATCTGGCCGGCCGCAATATCCAGGATCATTTTGGGGATGAAAAAAGGATTGAAACGGGGGCTGCCGTCTCCTTTCGCAAAATCCGTTACTTCATGCTGAAAAGTGGTCAGTCCGCCGATCCCGCTGGCAAAAACCACACCCACCCGGTCCGGGTTGATATTTTCTTTATTTAAACCGGCATCGTTCATGGCCTGGTCGCTGACCACGAGAGCAAATTGCGTAAAGCGGTCGACCTTCCTGGCTTCCTTTTTTTCGAGGAATTGGGTGGGTTCAAAATTTTTTACTTCACAGGCAAATTTTGTCCGGAACTTAGCAGCATCGAACTGGGTAATCATGTCCGCGCCCGACACCCCGTTAATAAGTCCGTCCCAATATTCCTGAACGGTATTTCCCAATGGGGTGATGGCACCCATCCCGGTAACGACAACTCTTTTCAGTTCCATACTGTGAAAGTAAAGCAGTTTAGTCAAAAACAAAAACCAACCGCCTTCTGTCCGGTTACTACCGGATTAAGAAGGCGGGGTATACATTTATTCCTGCCGCTCAGGCAGGCCACATATTGTACATTACTTGGCGTGCTCTTCCAGGTAAGTAATAGCCTGACCTACAGTGGTGATCGTTTCGGCTTGTTCATCCGGAATAGAAATATTGAATTCCTTTTCAAATTCCATAATGAGTTCTACAGTGTCTAAAGAATCGGCACCCAGGTCGTTGGTAAAAGAAGCTTCGTTTGTAACTTCTGCTTCGTCAACGCCCAGTTTGTCAACGATGATCTTTTTAACTCTTGATGCAATGTCTGACATGTTCGTAAAGTTTTGTTTATTGGGTGCAAAAATATACTTTTTGAATAAATAAGTGTGCGAAAGAACGTTTTTTCCGAATTTGGCCCAAAATACTGAAAACGAGGTGTTAGAACAGGCTTTGAACGGATCCCCGGGTGAAATTTTACACCAATTAACGGTTGGTAGTGTTGCCGGAACTTTGTATTTTGAAGCGCCCTCCCTTTAATTGTTTCCATATGGCGCTGAAAATTATCGAACATGGCAGCTCAGACTACCAGAAAATGGTGAATCTCAGGGATATCATCCTGCGTAAACCACTGGGACTGGTCTTCACCCCTGAAGAACTGGAAGGGGAAAAAAACGATATCCTGATCGGCGCTTTTGAGGAAGATGAGATCCTGGGCTGTTGTATGCTGGTCGAGGAAAACGCACGGGTTATACGGTTAAGACAGATGGCCGTACTGAACAACCTGCAGGGAAAAGGGATCGGCAGGGCGATCATGAACTTTGCAGAGAACATTGCCCGGGACCGGGGGTACAAAACCCTTTCCATGCATGCCCGTAAGAACGCGACCGGCTTCTATGAAAAAATGGGATATCGCGTAAATGGTGATGAATTTACCGAAGTCACCATCCCGCACTATGTAATGGAAAAATCCTTATAAACCCCGGCTTCCTGCCCGCTTACCCCTTTCGTACTTTTTCCCTGATCAGTTTCCGGAGCTCAAAAACTTCATCGCTGTCCTTACACCCGTTCTTGGGTACCAGTAAAAAAGAACGGCTGTCAAAATACAGGTGAAAAAAATGCGGGCTTTCGAGGTAATTCTTCAGTGCGGTCCAGGGCCATGACCTGGATCCTCTTTCGTGGGACAGGGTAAAGCCGTCATCCCGGAAATCCATACTGAATTCGTGGCGGAACGTTATTGCTTTCCGGTAGACCATATAAGGGAGGATAAACCAGAAACTGATCATCAGCACGATCCATAAAAAGGAACCTACAAAAAAAGCCATGGGCGTGATTTTCTTCAGGGCATAGAGGGTGATGGAGGCCAGGGCAAACACATTTACCAGGATCAGCATGAGCCGGATTTCCCTCCGGCTGATGAAATGATACCGTAATGCCTGGATCACCTGTTGCTTATCATATCCGAAATAAAGAGTCATAGCAGCTTATTGCGGGTTTTTTAATTCTTTCTCTGAGACCGACCAAACGCCCAGGTTTTCTCCTTTAATACCAAGGAAATCCACGGTCAGCTTACGGCTGCCCCTGGCACCGCTGAAACTGAAACGGGCATAATTCTGTTTTTCATCGAGTCCGAATACCCGGTAAGGATTATTTTTTTCGACGCCGCTGAATGTATGCGTCCCCGAAGTAAGCGGCGAAACCGTGATATCATAAAGCGGGTAAGATCCGGGCCGCTCTGTTTTGATGATCTCGCTATGATGCCGGTCGCCGGTCAGGAACACTACCCCGTTGATCCTGTATTCATCCAGGAAATCCATCAGCTCCTGGTATTCGGCCGGAAAATCCCGCCACTTGTCGAATGGCGAAACCGGGTTCAGCACCTGGCTGCCCACGGTGATGATCTTAAAAGTGGCAGCGCTGAAGAGCAATGAATTTTTGAGCCAGTCCATTTGCTGCGGTCCCAGCATTCTTTTATCAGGGTTCGGCTTACCATCCACAGAATCTTTCATCCGGTCTGCACTGCGCCACCAGCGGTCATCCAGCAGAAAAATATCCGCATCTCCCCAGGAAGTCATGGTATAGATCCCCTGGCCGTTTTCACCGGAAGAGGGGTTGCAGAAATAGCTGTTGAATACCTTCCGGCTGGCTTCTTTCAGGATATAGTTTTTTCCGATATCATTGGGGCCATAATCATGGTCATCCCAGGTGGCCAGTTGGGGCATTGCTTTCAGAAAATCCTGCAGGGCGGGAATGGCCCTGTCATGGCTCGCCCGGTACCAAAGTCCCCACTCACTGTAATAATCCACTTCCCGGGTATACCAGGCATCCCCCATCCAGATCATAAACGCAGATTTCTCTTTGGCCATCGCACTGAAAATGGAAGAATCTTTTCCATAAGGAGTGCCGGGCCGGTCATATTCCGGCTGGTTGAAATAAGAACAGGAACCCGTCAGGAAACTAAAATCGGGGACGGGCTTGCGCCATTGCCAGAGGTCCTTTGTGGTAAATGTGCCTCCATACCGGGAGGGTTTACCATCCAGCAGGATCCTGTATTCATACGCGGTGTTGATATCCAGTCCGCCAACTGTAAAATACAGCGGGTTAAATTCATTGCCCAGGGATCCTTTGTAGGGCAGCGTTCTGACCACTTTCCCGCCTTTTTTATTATACTGCAGGGAAACTGTTTTTACTTCCGGCGAAACCTCCATCCATATTTTTGCATCCCTTAACTCCACCGGGCCGAGCATGGGCCCGGAAATCAACCGTGACTGGGAATAAAGAACAACAGAAAAAAAGAACCCGGAGAATAAGAAGATGATACGTTTCATGCCATTTATTTTGGAGCCGCAATTTACCAAAGAAAAAGGGGCTGTATCAAAAATGATACAACCCCTGAATAAATTTAAAGGTGCCTTTATTTCCAGCCTTCGCCGTTAGCGGGAATATTAAAGATACGGGCTACCTGATCGTAAGGCATGGCCTTGATCTGATCAAGTGTATAACCGGTATTTCCCACAGTAGCCATTCTGCCACCGGCTACTCCGCCGGGGATAATCACATAGCGGTAGGAGAAAGAAGTGGAAAGAGTAAACCCGGGGTTGGTTCCGTCCTGGTTAACCATGTAATAAGCGATTTTACCCGTTACAGGCAGGTGACCGAAGATTACAGGAGGCGCACCAGTCAGTGTAAAAGGGATTGAATAAAAAGCCTGGTTGGGGTCTGCGGTAAAGGCCAGGTAGCTAAGCACCACTCCCTGGTTCATTACAGCGGCAGTGATACCGGGAGCCGCTTTAATCGCTCTTTTAGTATTTCCGACATTTATAATAGTTGAATCAGCCCAATCGGTACTTGCAAAGCTGAACCAGCTGGAGTAGATCACATTTGCAGTACCTGCAGGACCTTGCGGGCCAGTGGGACCAACAGGACCTTGGGGACCAACAGGGCCAGTAGCTCCGGTGGGACCTGTTGCACCTCCGATACCAGCAGGACCCTGGGGACCTGTAGCACCAGCAGGACCTTCCGGACCTTCTTTTGTACAACTAACGGCTATAAATGAAATAGCTAAGAACAAGATCGAGAGGAGTCTGAACTTTCTCATAAACGTTTGATTTGGCTGTTATTAGTTTTGACTTAAAAGTAAAGGGATTTTTCCTCTTTACCAAGACAAAATAAAGGTAAAGGAAAAAAAACCAAAACCCACCCGGAAATAAAAAAAAATGCCCCGTTGCTATTTTAGGGTAACGCCTATATTTGTCTATTAACCAACTTGTTTTTATGCAAATGAAACTGCTTATCCTGGCGATCATACTGGTACTGACCGCCCCGGTCCATGGACAATTCAGCAAGGGTGACCGGATGCTGGGGGCTACGGTAGGAACCCTGGTTTTTAATTCCGGCAATGCCGATATCGCTGTCACTTCGATCGGCAGCAATACCTCAAAGATCACCAGTTACGGGCTAACAGTAAATCCTTCCCTGGGTTGGTTTGTGTCCGGCAAAACGGTAATCGGCGCCAGCCTGAATTTGAATCCGAACGGGCAAAAAACAACGTATGAACAAGGTGGCAGCACCTACCAGAGCGATAAAAATAACGGGTTCAATATCGGGTTCGGCGGGTTTGCCCGAAACTATTTCTCCACCGGGCCCACCCTGCTGCCCTTTGCCCAGCTGGCACTGAATGCTGGTCTCAGTTCCCTGAAAACCGAAGGGTATTTTTACGGCGGCGGCGGGTCGGGTGCTTATAAAATAAGTTATACCGGCAGTTCAAACGGAGGTGCATTTATTAACACCGCCCTGTCCGGCGGCTTTACCAAATTGCTGGGAGAAAATGCCGGTCTTGATTTTTTTCTCGGCTATAATTTTTCCTACAATAAAAATGTGTTTAAGAAAACCACGTTGCGGGATGATGGCAATAACGGGAGTGTGGATACGCGGTCCGAAAACGAAACCACTACAAAATTTACCAACCATGGATTTACAGCCGGGGTGGGTTTCCAGGTTTTTTTGAGAAAGAGAAAATAGTTTGTGATGTTGGGAAGTCAGAAAAGTTGGGAAATCGGTAAGAACCAGCTTTAAAGAGGTAAATATCTTACTGGTTTGAATAGCCTAAATTAACCAGGAGCCTTCCGAACTTTCGGTCTTCCCGACTTCCTCCATAAAAAAAGGCCGCCCTTCCAGGCGACCTGCTTATCGTTAGTTTCTCTTTTACTTGTTCATCATCTGCTTGGCCTCGATGCTGAGCGTGGCATGAGGTACGGCACGGAGACGGGCTTTGTCAATCAGTTTACCGGTCACACGGCAAATACCATAGGTCTTGTTCTCGATCCGCATCATGGCTTTTTCCAGGTGGTCAATAAACGTGATCTGGCGGCTGGCCATCTGGCTCAGTTGCTCTCTTTCCATACTTACACTGCCGTCTTCCATCGTCATGTAACGGGCTTCGTCCATATCCCCGCCTTCATCTTTGCGGGTGATCAGTCCCTGCAAATAGGCCAGTTCTTTCTTGGCTGCATCCAGTTTACGCTGGATAATTTCCCTGAATTCTGCGAGGTCATTATCGGAGTACCTCATGGTGGGTCCGGAATTGTATTGTTGCATAGTTGTGTCTAATACGGATTTGGTAAACTCAGGTTCATATTTCACCGAGTTCTTGGTGCTTGTTTTGGGTATCACTACTTTGGCCGGCCGGGGCGGTTCCTTTTTGATCACGGGCTGCACTTTGGGCTTAATGGAGACCAGCGATTTCGGATCCACAGCACCGTGTTTTTTAGCCACCGGCTTTACCACCGGTGCTTCCTGTTTGGGAGCCGGTGCAGGTTTAGCAGCCGGAACGGGTTTGGCGGCTGGCCTTGGTACCGGTTTGGGTGCAGGTTTCTTCGCTACTGGTTTAGTGACAGGTTTTGCGACAGGTTTTGCGGCTTTTTTAGGAGCGGCTTTCACGGCCTTTTTAGGGGCGGGTTTGGGTGCAGATTTTTTCACAATTTTCCTGGCTGCCGGTTTTTTAACAGCCACTTTTTTGGCGGGTTTGGCGGCTTTTTTAGGAGCCTGTTTTCCGCCGGCGGGGCGGGCATGCTTTTTAGTTGCCATAAATTACCCTTTTTTTGAAACAATCACATTTAGCAAAACATCGTTAATATCCATCTCGGTGCCCTCCTTCAGTTCAGGCACAAATTCAAGTTTGTCGGCGAGAATTTCGGCGCAAATATAGGTTTTAAACCGGGCTAACGAATCTTTTAATCCATCGGGTGCCATCACCGTGATGTCTACCCGGTCTGTCAGCTCAAATCCACTGTCTTTGCGGATCTTCTGGATCCGGTTCACAAATTCCCTGGCATGTCCTTCTGCTTCCAGTTCCGGGGTTACCGTAACGTCCAGGGCTACTGTCAGGTTGCCTTTTCCGGCCACGGTCCATCCGGGAATATCCTCGCTGCTGATCTCAGCTTCAGCGATTTGTAATATTACAGGTTCGCCTTCAATTGACAAACTATATTGACCGTCTTTTTCCAGGCGGGCAATATCCTCCTGTGTGAATTGTGATAAAGCTGTGGATACTGCCTTCATTTTCGGACCCAGTTTTTTTCCGAGAGCCACAAAATTGGGCTTAATCTTTTTCCGGATAAAGGTATTATCGGGGTCCAGGTATTCGATCTCTTTTACATTAACCTCCGCTTTGACCAGGTTTTCCACCTGCTGCAATTGTTCTTTCATGGCCGGGCTCATCACCGGGATCAGTACTTTCTGCAGCGGCTGGCGCACTTTGATATTTACTTTTTTCCGGAGTGACAATACCAGGGAGGATGCATCCTGGGCCAGTTGCATTCTTTCCTCCAGCAGGGTATCCACGGCTGTTTCATCCGGTACCGGGAAGTCCGTATGGTGTACGGAAGCAACCGCGAAACGGCCGGATACGGCATTCAGGTTCCGGAATACGGCATCACTGAAGAAGGGGGAAATGGGAGCAATCAGCCGCGTAATGGTCTCCAGGCATTCGTACAGGGTCTGGTAAGCACAGATCTTATCCTGCTCATAGTCCCCTTTCCAGAAACGGCGGCGGCACAAACGGACATACCAGTTGCTCAGCTGTTCATCCACAAAATCCTCGATCACCCGGCCGGCCTGGGTGGGCTCATAGTCATCCATGTATTCATTTACTTTCTTCACCACGGTATTCAGGGAAGAAAGGATCCAGCGATCGATCTCCGGGCGCGCTGCCACCGGGATATACGCTTCTTTAAAAGCAAACCCATCCACATTGGCATAGAGAGCGAAGAACTGGCAGGTATTGTATAAAGTACCAAAGAATTTACGCTGTACTTCTTTGATCCCTTCACTATCAAATTTCAGGTTATCCCAGGGAGAGGCATTGGTGATGAGGTACCAGCGGGTGGCATCAGCTCCGTATTTTTCAATGGTCTCAAACGGATCCACCACATTGCCCAGCCGCTTGCTCATCTTGTTCCCGTTCTTATCCAGCACCAGCCCGTTACTGACAACGGTCTTGTACGCCACTGAATCAAACACCAGGCAGGCGATGGCATGCAGGGTATAGAACCAGCCCCGGGTCTGGTCCACTCCTTCGGCGATAAAATCAGCCGGGAAGGACCGCTTGAAAGTCTCTTTATTCTCGAATGGGAAATGCCATTGGGCATAGGGCATGGCACCACTGTCGAACCACACATCGATCAGGTCCGGTACCCGTTTCATCGCTTTGCCGGAGGGACTGATCAATACAATAGTATCGACAAAGGGTTTATGAAGATCGATTGAATCAGCAATAAGCGGCGGGTTCTGCGTCCCGAGCAGGGCATCCGCTTTGGCAGCAAGTTCTTTCAGCTCTGCAATACTGCCGATACAAACCTCCTCCTCACCATCCTCCGTACGCCATACCGGCAGGGGGGTACCCCAGTAACGGCTGCGGCTCAGGTTCCAGTCCACCATATTCTCCAGCCAGTTGCCAAAGCGTCCTTCCCCGGTGGATTTGGGTTTCCAGTTGATGGTCTTGTTCAGTTCCACCATGCGGTCTTTGAGCGCGGTGGTCTTAATGAACCAGGCATCGAGGGGGTAATACAGCACGGGCTTATCGGTTCTCCAGCAATGCGGGTAACTGTGTTCGTATTTCTCTACTTTGAAAGCGCGGTTTTCCTTTTTCAGTTTTACCGCGATGTCCACGTTCACATCCACATATTCCGGATCGTCCTTATAATTCTTTACATAGCGGTTACTGAATTCCCCCATCCCGTCCACAAATTTTCCCGCCCGGTCCACCATGGTAAGAATCCCGATATTGTATTTCTTCCCTACTTTATAATCATCAGCACCAAAGGCCGGGGCGGTATGAACGATACCCGTACCGTCTTCAGTGGTAACAAAGCTGTCCACCAGCACGCGGAAGGGATCACCACCTGCATGGGCAGGGCTGTTGGCCTCATAGGGCATCAGTTGTTCATAGCGGCATTCTTCTATAGCTGAACCTTTAAATTCAGTAATGACAGACCAGGGCAATACTTTTATTTTCTCATTATACCCGTCAAAATCACCCTCCTTTCCTTCTTCTTTAAAATATTTGCCAAGCAGGGCTTTGGCCAGCACCACATTTACCGGGAGATGCGTATAGGGATTAAAGGTTTTTACCAGCACATAATCAATATTCGCACCGACGGTCAGCCCGAGGTTGCTGGGCAGGGTCCAGGGAGTGGTGGTCCAGGCGAGGAAGAATACCTCATCACCGTGAACCGCATCATGAAGGAATTTGCTTTTTTCATCCTGCACGGCCCGGAACATGGCCACACAACTGGTATCTTTTACATCCTTATAGGTTCCCGGCTGGTTCAGTTCATGCGAACTCAAACCGGTACCAGCGGCAGGTGAATACGGTTGAATACTTACACTTTCATACAACAATCCTTTTTTATACAATTCACTCAGCAGCCACCACAATGTTTCAATGTATTCATTCTTAAACGTGATATACGGGTCATTCAGATCAACCCAATAACCCATTTTGCGGGTAATATCATCCCATTTATCCTTGTACCGCAATACCACTTCCCGGCACTTCTTATTATAGGCTTCAACCGAGATCTTCCTGCCAATATCTTCCTTGGTAATTCCCAGTTCCTTTTCCACGCCGAGTTCAACCGGTAGTCCATGCGTATCCCAGCCACCCTTGCGTTTTACCTGGAAACCCTTCATGGTTTTGTACCGGCATACCAGGTCCTTCAGGGTCCTGGATATCACGTGGTGGATCCCGGGCATCCCGTTGGCACTGGGAGGACCCTCATAAAATACAAAGGGGGTTGCCCCTTCGCGCAGGGTCACACTTTTTTCAAAAGCCTGGTTTTCAGCCCAGTTTGCAAGCATTTCCTGTTCAAAGGCAGGCAGATTCAGCCCGGTGAATTCTCTGTATTTAGCACTCATAGCCATTCTAAAATGGGTGCAAAGTTACGAAATAATACGGCCCTGTCGATGCAGCAGAATAAAAAGGGGCTGTACCGGATACCCGGACAGCCCTTGCTTCCATGCAAACTTCTGAAAGAACACTTAAAAGCTGGTGGTTCCGTTGGACTGGAAAGTATAACGGAACGTGTAATACCGCTGTTCGCTGGTTTTCACTTCATCTGTAGCCGAGGCAGAAGGAGTTACCCCGCCCCGGTAGTAATTTAAGATCTCCACTTTGGCATATTTACCATCCGCTGTCTTTATTACCAGTACGCGCCCGGGGATGGGGTTCAGCAGGTTAGTGGCACCATCATAGCTGTACCAGCCCTTGCCACTGCCCTTGGTAATCGCATAGGCGGGATAGTTATCTGTTTTAAAAACGGAGTCGGCCGGTACACTGGCCAGGTTATCAAAGGAACCCACCCATACAAAAGCTCCGCCTGTTCCCGGACCGCTGGTACCGGCATTGATGCGGATCGTTGAACCTGAAAAAGCCAGGTCCCAGTTGGCGGAAGCGGAATCGGTATTGGCTACCCAGCTATTGCTGCGCAGGTTAAAGAAGGCGTATTTGCCCACGCCGACGGGTTGCCCCCCTACCAGACCCACGATGGTATCGGCCGGAAGATTTTTCACGGAAACGATTTTACCACTGACGGATACTTTAAACGCATTGGGGTCAGCCGGTGTGGAAATAGTTTTGTCTTTTTTGCAGGCTGTGAATACTACAGCCAGGGCCAGGGCGGAAATAATTGTGTTTTTCATCGCTGATTCTGTTTATTGTTTAATAAAATTGATTACTCATTTTTCAGGGAATTAATTTGAATTGGGCCCCGATCCAGCACATCCGGCCGGGCAGGTTGGGCAGGTTATTGACGTCCCGGTAATTGAGCACATTGTCCATCCCCGCCTGCAGGCGGACCCCGTTTTTGAACTGGCGGCCCGCGGAAAAGTTGAAGAGGACAAATCCATTGGCAAATTCGTCATGACTATTATAAACCCCGTTCCCATCCGCATCCGAGACCACCCATTTTCCCCGGTAGATCGCCCGGAATGTGGCGAAGAATGACTGGTCATCATAGCAGAGTTTCAGGTTCAGCATGTGCCGGCTGCGGTTGGGAAGCCCGCTGTATTCACGGCGTTCCAGCAACCGGCTGTACCCGTTCTCATCCCGGGTGAATACGGATTTTGATCTTATCTTTTTCAGGTCTGTCTTATCCGCGGTATAGAGAAACTGGTAGCCCCCGTTCACGCGAAAGCATTTGTTCCACTGCCACTGGAGTTCTAGCTCCGCGCCTTCGGTATATGCATTCTTCACATTGATATAACTGAAAATCTGTGTCCCGTTGCTGCGGACCGCCACTTCCCGGGCATCGATCAGGTTTTCGATATCGTTCCGGAAAAAGTTGACATTTATACTGAGTTGTTCAACCGGGGTATAAGTGCCACCCGCATTCAGCCCGGTGGAATACTCGGGAGCCAGTTGTTTCAGTTTGCTGTAATCTTCCTTGATCTCCGCAATCTGTCCCCGGCGGTTCAGTTCATCGATGATCTTCACCGCATCGATACTGCCAAATACCGAATAACCGCCGGCGGCATTGTTGGTGAAATTCAGGTAGAGTTGCCGGAAATCCGGGGCTTTAAAGCCCCGGCCGGCAGAGGCCTTCAGGGACAATTTCTTACTAACGGTATAGCGCAGGGCCAGTTTGGGGCTGACCGCTGCCGCAAACAATTTATTATCGTCGTACCGGATCCCGGCGATCACGGTGAATTTTTCTACCGGGTTCCATTCATATTGAGCAAACCCAAAACCGATCGTGTTTTGCTTCCGGCTGTTCACGTCGTCATACCGGGTACTGTTCACCTGGTCGATCGCGTAACCGGCCCCGAGGGTCAGGGTCGCTTTTTCCCAGGAAATATCGGTCTGGTCTTCGGCCCGGTAAAAATGCTGGCGGAATTCGTCGTCGTACACGCTGTCCGGGATTTCTTTGAATTTCAGCACCTGTGAACCATTGTAAGCGGTGGCATAAAGCCGCAATGTGGTTTTTACCTTATCGGAAAACTGGTGAACCAGCACCCCGTTACTATTCAGGTCCTTATTGGCTTCTCTTCCATAGGAACTGGTAACAACGCCATTATTACTTACCGCAAACTCCTGCTTGATATGATCATACGCGTGGCGGAGGGAAAAACTGGCTTTTGTCCGCTGGCTGATCAGGTAGTTCAGCTGCAGCTGGTTGGTAAGCCGCCAGATCGGCTGCGGTACCCGCTCGGTGGAAAAGGGCCTGAAACTGACCCCATCGAGATAATTGGCATCGGAAAAAAACTGGATCCCTAATTTATGGATCCTGGTACTGCCCTGCAGGCTTAAGTCAATATTATCAAAGGATTTCCGGGAACCGGGAAAGGCCCATCCTTCATCAGGATTGCCGAAACCGTAACGAAGACTGGTATTCAGTCTTTTCTTAAAGGAATTATCCGTGATCACATTGATCACACCGGCCATGGCTTCGGAACCGTATAGACTGGAAGAGGGCCCTTTTACAATCTCAATCTTGCGGATATTGCCCACTGCCACCCGGTTCAGGTCCAGCACACCGGCCGTGCGGCCTACCAGGGGTTCTCCATCCACCATGATCAGGGTATAATCCGGGTTCAGGCCCTGCATCTGCACCCCTGCACCAAATCCATTGGTCATATAAAGACCGGCCTGTTCCTGCAATATATCCCGGAGACGCAATGAGCCCGCCTGCTGGATCGTCCGCTGGTCGATCACCCTTACCGGTACGGCCACGTTGGCCAGTTTCCTTTCGGTCCGGGTGGCCGTCACCACCACCTCATTCAACTCTTTGGCCCGGGTCGTATCCTCCGGCCGGTAGATCCTTTTCTCCTGCCCCAGTACTGACGAACCGGTGAAAAAGGCGGTAATGAATAAAATGACTGTTGGTTTCATGTAATGATTTGTGAGAACAAAGATTTACCAACAGAATTTCAGATTTATCACGTATTTGTCACGAAACGAAGTTTATCCATTGTTTGACCAACTGATGACCGGGCCGGTTTTTTAATCAGCCGTCTTCCTGATAAAGATCACCCGGTGTTTAAACAGCGATGGGTTGGATCATTCAGAAAATTAATTACCCAACCCATCGAAATTCGTGTATTGATTACAGTTTGACGCCGGCACTCAGGAAGAAGGATCTTCCGTCAGCGGGTAATGCCCCCGGGCCCGGGTATCCGCCTGCACGGCGGGTAAAGTATTTTTCATTCCCGAGGTTATTGATCCCGGCTTTTATATGCAGCTGCCTGCTGAAGCGGTAGGTGGCGGTCAGGTCGGCTACCGTATAAGCGGGGATCAGCCCGTTTTGACCATTGGCGCTTGCGGCCACCGTATTATTTGCATCCGCGAAAGCGGCCCCGGCATAACTCAACTGGGCGGTAAGCGAAAATCCTTTATAAGTATAAGTTAACCCGCCCCGGACTAATTGTTCGGGTGCATTCTCCACTTTTTTATTTTTCAGGTTCGTCTCCACCAGCTGGCTGGACGAATTCTTCGTAATCACTTTAAAATTGCCATACCGTGCATCTGTATAACCATATGAAATAAAGAAGCTGATATCCCCCCATTTCGATTTCGGCAGGAACGCTTTCACCGGGTTGAATTCAACTATACTCTCGATCCCCTTGCTGTTACTGCTGCCCACATTGGTCCGGTAGTTATAAAAACTGCCATCGGTACGCTGCTGCAGCACCACCCCGATCCGGTTATTGTACCGCAGATAATACCCGCTCACATCAAAGAAAAGGTAGTTGGAAATTTTACCCCGGTATCCCAGGTCCGCATTGTATCCCCTGGCGTCCCGCAGGTTTTCATCGATCACATCCGTTGTCGGTGGCGCAGTAAGATCGGCAAACTGAACCGGGCGGTAGGCCTGGGTGAAATTGCCATACAATTCCGTTCCTTTTGTAAGATGGTATTCCGTACCGATACCCACGAGAATAAAGCCGCGGCTCCGTTGCTGGTTTTGCAACCGGATCTCCGTGCCCCCGCTGAACCCGTTTCGCCCCGAGGCTTTCCCCGTAATATATTCATACCGGAAGCCGGGGATCAGCAGGAGTTTTTCTTTTTCCCCGAACCGGAAAATATTTTCCGCATGCAGGGCTGCATTCACCGTATTGAAATCAATATCCCTTGTCCAGATACCGTCACGCAGGGTCATTGTATAAGCTGTACCCGTTGTTCCCTTACCATCAGCCGCATACCGGTAAGTGGCTCCCTGGTACAGGCGCCCGCCGGCTGATAAGGTACTGGTGCTCTTCCCGATGGAAAAATCACCGAGGTAACGGAGCTCCAGCCCGTAGTTGCGGTAGTTATCGGTATTCAGGTTACGGGGATTGTACACTCCCGTGCCCGGGTTAATACTATCTGACACCAGTATACCGGCGGAAGGCATAAAGCCCACACTGTTGCGGTCTCCATGAACCGCAAAGAGTTTGATATTGAGTTTTGCGTGATCATTGAACTGGTAATTGCCGATCAGGGCGGCCGTGGTCCAGGTAATATCAAACCAGTTGCGGCTGCGGAAACTCTGACGGATATCCTGCTTTAATTGCGCATCGGTGAGTCCACCGGGTTGCTGGCTGCGGATATTGTTCCGCATGATCTCCGCACTCAGGGAAAATTTATTGGTAACCCGGTAGGTAAAGGTTCCAAAACCTGAATTGGTATAGTACCGGCTGTTTTGGCGGTAGCCATCCGCGTTACGGTGATCGAAGAAGGCATAATAATGATATCTTTTTGTTTCCCCGCCCAGGGCATTATAACTGTTAAATAACCCGTTGCTCCCTGTTGTTTGCTGGGATTCAAATTCAAAGGGTTTATTGATCTCGCTGCCGTTCCGGAGGATATAATTCACGAGTCCGCCAAATTGCGGACCGTATTGCAGTGAACCCTGTCCGCGGACCACTTCGATCCGCTGTACGGCCTGCAACTGCGGATTATAATACGCTTCCGGGTAGCCATAAGGATCAGCCGCGATATCATACCCGTTCTGCCTTACATTGAATTCCCAGCTGCGGTTGGGACTAAGCCCGCGGGCGGCGATCCCGATCTGTATCCCGCTGCCATCGCTTTCCCAGATCTGGATCCCGGGTATCTTGGCCACCACCTGCCGCATGGTGTTCGTGACCACATTCCCGTTTACATTATCCAACACAATGAGCGCGTTCTTTTTCCCGGCATAAATGGAAGTGCCCACGATTTCCGGCATTTGCTGGATATCACTCCTGCTGTACCGGCCCACTATCGTAATATCATTGAGGTATTTGGTAACAGGTTTGGTACTGTCATCATGGAATACACGGGGTTGTGCCTGGGAATAAGCCAGTACATTTATGAAACATAGTCCTGCAGCAGTCAGTAGTTGCTTTCTAAACATGTTCAGAAAATTTGAGCAAAAATGCCCGGGATAACCGGTATGGTCCTTACGGAATCAGAAAAATTGTTTCCGCAAAAGGAAAATCGGCGGCCGGGAAAAAAGGATGACAAAGATTTGACAATCCGGCGATCAAAATCAGCCTGTTCCTGCGATCTGCTCAGTTTTATTGCAAACACCAATGCACATTTTTACCGCATGCAACGAAACGAAAACCCCGGCCTTGTGGCCAAATACAACCTGCCCGTGCCCCGTTACACCAGTTACCCCACGGTACCTGTATGGAAAGATGCTATAGACACAGACCAATGGAAAAAGACACTGGCAGTGCAATTTCGCCTGCACAACCAGGAAGAAGGCATCAGCCTGTATATCCATTTGCCGTTTTGCGAGTCATTGTGCACCTATTGCGGCTGCAATAAAAAGATTACCACCCATCACGGGGTGGAGCCGGAATACCTTGAAATGCTTGAAAAAGAATTTGACATGTACCTCGCGTTGTTCCCGGAAAAACCGGTACTGCGCGAACTGCACCTGGGCGGAGGCACCCCCACATTTTTCTCCCCGCAGCACCTGGAAAAACTGATCGTAATGATAAAAGACCGCTGTATGATACACAGCGAACATGAATTCAGTATCGAAGGCCATCCCAACAATACCTCTGAAGAACATATCCGTACACTGTACCGGCTCGGGTTCCGGCGTATCAGTTTCGGGGTGCAGGACAATGACCCGGAAGTGCAGCGTATTATCAACCGGATCCAGCCCCTGGAAAACGTACGGCGTGTTACAGAACAGGCCCGTGCCGCAGGATTTGAATCGGTGAATTATGATCTCATTTACGGCTTACCCAAACAAACTATCCGGAGCATTGAAAAAACATTTACGGAAATACTGGAATTAAAACCGGACCGGATCGCGTTTTACAGTTATGCGCATGTACCCTGGACCAGCCGGGGGCAGCGCTTATTCGATGAAAACGACCTGCCGGGTGCTGCTGAAAAACTGTCCCTGTATATGAAAGGAAAGGAAATGCTCACCGCCGCCGGCTATGTGGATATCGGGATGGACCATTTTGCCCTGCCGGGAGATGCCCTCCATACAGCCTGGAAGAACGGGAGTCTTCACCGCAATTTTATGGGCTATACCACCCAGCATACTTCCCTCCTGCTTGGACTTGGGGTTTCCAGCATCAGCGATACAGGGAATGCCTTTGCGCAGAACAAAAAAGCACTGCAGGACTATTACGGGTGCCTCAAAAAAAATGAACTCCCTGTTTTCCGGGGGTATTTCCTGAGCGAAGAAGATCTCCGTTTCCGCCGGTATATTCTTGATATTAGCTGCAAGGGAAGAACCCGTTTCAAAAAAGAAGACCAGGATATTTTAAAGCAGTTCACTTACCCCGAACTGGTAAAACTGGAAGCCGACCAGCTGATCAGATGGGATGAGCAGGGAATTGAAATAACAGCCACGGGAAGGAATTTCATCCGGAATATCTGCAGCGCCTTTGACCTTTACCTGCAGCGTAACCGGGATAACCATCAACCCCTGTTCAGCAAAGCCATCTGAACTCAGGATTTTTTACTCTCCTGCTTTACCCGGATGATTTTATAAATGCGGATCGCACTCATGAGCAGGAGAATGAAGAGTACCAGTCCTGCCAGTCCCCATACCGCGCTCAGGTCCTGCTTTACCACCACCAGCATTACAATCGATACCAGGAAGACCGTGGCCACTTCATTCCACAAACGCAATTGCTGGGAATGGTAATGGAATACTCCCTTCAGTTGCTGACGCACCAGTCTCTCCAGTGAAAAATGATAGAGGTACAGCCCGGCTACGAAAAAAAGTTTGATCAGCAGCCAGGAAGGCAGCAGCCATAGTTTGTACCAGACCAGTCCGCCGAAAATCAGGGTGAGGATGGCCGAGGGCCAGGTGATCCCGTACCAGAGCCGGCGGATCATTACCGCGAACTGGGCCTGCAGGATCGTACGTTCCGGTTCGGGTTTCCCGTTCGCTTCCGCATTGTAAATAAAAAGGCGGACAATATAGAAAAGCCCCGCAAACCAGGTAACGATGAAAATGATATGAATGGCCTTTAAATAGAGATACATATAAGGATCACAAATTTGAGGAAATTAATATTGAATAAACTTTCATTCCAGCAGCATTTCATTTTTGCCTTCCTTCACTTCCTGTACATAACCGGCGATGGCTTTTACCCAGAGCGGATGCACGTTGAGGCAGGGGATCATGGTAAACGACTCACCGCCTGCCTGCAGGAACTGCTCTTTTCCTTCCACCGCGATCTCCTCCAGGGTTTCGAGGCAATCGCTGACAAAAGCAGGGCAGGCCACCAGGATCTTTTTGATCCCCTCCCCGGGCATTTCTTTAAAACGCCGGGCCGAATACGGCTTCAGCCATTCATCCCTGCCCAATCTTGACTGGAAAGAAAAACTGAATTTTTCTTCCGGGAGTCCCAGTTTTTCCGCGATCATTCTGGTGGTCACCAGGCACTGGTGCCGGTAACACCGGGTATGTGCCGCGGAATCCGTTTCACAACAGGCAGCTGATTTCAGGCAATGTTGCCCGGTACTATCTCCTTTGTAAATATGCCGTTCCGGGACCCCGTGATAACTGAACAGTAAATGATCAAAATCCTGGTCCAGGTAAGGCCGGATGCTTTCCGCCAGCGCATCCAGGTAACGGGCTTCCTTATAATAGGGTTTAATAAAACGGATACGGAACGGGTAGTTGTTTTTCCTTTGTACTTCCATGACATATTCCACTGCGGTCTCATAGCTGCTCATGGCATAATGCGGGTAGAGGGGGACCGCTATTATTTCATCCAGTCCGGGTTGTTTTTCCATCAGCCGCTCAAAGGCTGCGGCGGGAGAAGGATTGCCATAGCGCATGGCAATCTCCACCGGTTCATTCACCTGCTTTTGCAGGGCCTCCTGTAATTGCCGGGTAAATTCGATAAGCGGAGATCCTTTACCAGTCCATATGGCCCGGTAAGCCGCGGCGGATTTCGGGGACCTGAATGGTACAATGATCCCCCTCACCAGCAACAGGCGGGCGATGTATGGAATATCAATAACACGCCCGTCCATTAAAAATTCGCTGAGGTAACGGCGGACATCCTTCACTTCCGTGGAGTCCGGTGAACCAAGGTTCATTAAAAGAATTCCGGTTCGGGCTGCTTTTTCCATAGTTGATCCGATAGTTTGCAAATGTAACCGCAGTGATAAAGAAAAGTTCAATTCATTTCCTGAATATAAACAGGCGTTCCGCACAAACGAATAATCATTCGTTTGTGACAATATTATTACATGATTTCTGACAGTTCGTTAAATGAGTAAATTCAGGCGTTGAAATGACAGTACAGTGACAGAGTAATTAGGCGCTTGGTTAGTGTGGAATTAATTTTGTTTGTAGCAGGAAAACGCAAAACACATGGAGGGCAACGGGCCAACAGCGATTCACCATTTTTTCAGCTGCGGCATCAATTACAAAAAATCTGATGCCTCGGTGAGAGGTCAGTTTGCGGTAAGCAATGACCAGTACGCCCTCCTGCTCGAACAGGCTCCCTCCTTTGGTATTTCTGAATTGTTCATTGTTTCCACCTGTAACCGGACCGAGATCTATGGATTCGCCGATCAGGCCGGTTGTTTATCCGCCCTGTTATGTTCCCGGACAGAAGGCAGCCTGGAGACCTTCAACAATCTTTGCTATACCTATAAAGGGATGGCAGCCGTTGAACACCTCTTTGAAGTAGGCGCCGGGCTGGATTCACAGATCCTTGGCGACTATGAGATCGTGGGACAGATCAAGCAGGCGGCCCGGATCGCCAAAGAGCATGGCCGCATCAATGCCTTTACCGAACGGCTGCTGAACTGCATGCTCCAGTCCTCCAAAGCGATCAAGAATAATACCGCTCTCAGTAACGGAACGATTTCCGTATCCTTTACCGCAGTTCAGTATATTAAAGAAACCATTAGCCATATTGCCGGCAAGCATATTCTCCTGCTGGGGACTGGTAAGATCGGGAACTCCATCTGCAAAAACCTGGTGGATTACCTCGGCACCCAAGATATCACACTGATCAACCGGACGGATAGCAAGGCCTGCCAGTTAGCGGAAGAACTTGGACTGAAAGCCGCCCCCGCCACCCGCTTGCAGGAAGAGATCGATGCAGCCGATATTATCCTGGTCGCCACCAATGCAGAACAACCCGTGATCGGCCCCGCACATCTCAGCCCCCGATGTCATAAGCTGCTTATCGATCTATCCATCCCCAACAATGTGGACCCCGCGGTGGCTGCGCTGGATGGCATCACCCTCGTGAATGTGGATGAATTGTCAAGGCTAAAAGATGAGACACTGGCCCGCCGCCAGGCTGAAGTACCAAAAGCCCGATTCATCATTGCGGAACACCTGGCTGAATTCAATGAGTGGTACCAGATGCGCAAACATGTTCCGGTACTGAAAGCCGTTAAGACAAAGCTGAAGGAAATACATTCTTCCCCCTTATTCGTACTTTTATACGACAATTCCGCCCCGAAACCGGATGCCGATGCTAAAATCCAGCGGGTGATCAACGGAATGGCGAATAAACTCAAAGTACAAAACCAGAAAGGCTGCCATTATATTGAGGCCATCAACGAATTCATTGCAACGGGTACCAACGCATAATATGGGAAAAATAATCCGGATCGGAACAAGGGAAAGTCAGCTCGCTGTATGGCAGGCCACGCAGGTACAGGCATTGCTTGTCCAAAACGGTTACCCCGCGGAACTGGTCTATATTAAAAGTGAAGGAGACATTGACCTGCACACTCCCTTGTATGAAATGGGTGTACAGGGAATCTTCACCCGCAGCCTGGATATGGCTTTGCTGAATGGCCGTATCGACCTGGCCGTTCATTCCATGAAAGATGTGCCCACGCAACTGCCTGCGGGTATCGGGCAGGCTGCTGTTTTGAAACGCGGCCCGGTAAAAGACCTCCTGGTTTACAAAGGGGAATGGACGGAAGAAAACGGGGAATGGACCCTTCCCGGCAAACTGGTTCTGCATATTGCCAGCAGCAGTATCCGGAGAAAAGCGCAATGGCTGAACCGTTATCCTGCCCATCAATTACATAACCTGCGGGGCAATGTAAATACAAGATTGAAAAAACTGCAGGAAGAAAACTGGGACGGAGCCATTTTTGCACAAGCCGGCCTGGAACGGATCGGGCTGCGTCCTGAAAATGCGAAAGAACTGGACTGGATGCTACCCGCCCCGGCACAGGGTGCCATCCTGGTCGCCAGCCTGGAAAAAGACAGCTATACAACCGAAGCCTGCCGGAGTTTCAATGACCCGGAAACGGAAATATGCACCCGTGCAGAAAGAAGTTTTCTCCGGGCTTTACTGGGTGGCTGCTCCACTCCGATCAGTGCCTTTGCACAGGTGAATGGAAATGAAATCCATTTCAGGGGCAATATCCTCACTCCTGACGGAACCGAAAAAGCAGGAGTGGAGCTGAAAGCCCGTTTAACGGAGAGTGAAGAATTAGGAACCCGGGCCGCCGCCCTGTTATTAGAAAACGGGGGCCGTGCCATTGCAGCAAAAATCAGGAATGCAGCCAGCTGAATACAGCATATTATCCACCCGGCCGCTGCAGGAAACCCTGATCGCGGAAGCAACCGGTACCGGCATCCGGGTTGATGCATTATCCTTTATTGAAACAGAACCCATCCGCACTATTGAAACGATACAGGAAATTGAACAGGCCTACCTGCAATCCGTCACCGTGGTCTTTACCAGCCTGAATGCGGTGGAAGCGGTAGCCGCGTTACAGGAAGGGCAGCAACCCGACTGGTATATTTATTGCACCGGTACCAGTACCCGCCAACGGGTGGAAAAGTATTTCGGAAAAAAAGCGATAGCAGGTTCGGCCGGCAAAGCTGCTGAACTGGCGGAACGTATCCTGGCCGACGAGGGTACAGATCATGTGCTCTTTTTTTGCGGTGACCAGCGCCGGGATGAACTGCCGGTGATGCTCCGCAGCCACGGTATTGAAGTGGAAGAGATCCGGGTCTATCAAACCATTGCTGTCCCGCAAAGGATCAGCCGGCACTATGACGGGATCCTTTTTTTCAGTCCCAGTGCCGTGGAGAGTTTTTTCAGCAATAACCGTTTACCCGGGGAAACAACCCTCTTCGCGATTGGTCCTACCACCGCCGAAGCCATCCGGAAATACAGCCATAATAAAACTATCATCAGTGATCAGCCGGGTAAGGATTATTTGTTGCAACAAGCCATCCGTTATTTTCATCAGCAGTAAGAAACCCTCCGGTATGCAGTACTGAAACAAAAAATAAAATGAGTGTACTTAAAAACGATCTGTTATTAAAAGCGCTGCGCGGAGAAACGGTGGAACGTCCGCCGGTATGGATGATGCGGCAGGCAGGCCGCTATTTACCCGATTATATCCGGCTGCGGGAGCAATATGATTTTTTCACCCGCTGCCAGACCCCTGAACTTGCCACCGCCATTACCCTGCAACCCGTGGACCAGGTGGGGGTGGATGCAGCTATTATATTCAGTGATATCCTTGTGATCCCGCAGGCCATGGGGATGGAAGTACAGATGGAAGAAGGTAAGGGCCCCTTATTACCGAAGACCATCCGGACACAGGCGGATATTGATGCATTGATCAGCACCGGGGTGGAAGAAAGTCTGAAATATGTCTGTGAGGCATTAACACTGACTAAGAAAGAACTGAACGGCCGGGTACCCCTGATCGGTTTTGCGGGCGCCCCCTGGACCATTCTTTGCTATATGGTGGAAGGCAGGGGAAGCAAGACCTGGGACAAAGCCAAACAATTTGCCTATACGGAACCAGCACTGGCGCACCAGTTGCTGGATAAGATCACCCTCATCACGATCGATTATTTAAAAGCGCAGGTAAAAGCCGGCGCGGATACGGTGCAGGTATTTGACAGCTGGGCCGGTTCGCTCAGCCCGGCAGACTTCAGCAAATTTGCCCAACCCTACCTGTTCCGGATCGCTGAAGCGCTGAAACCGGAAGCACCGGTGATCCTCTTTCCCAAGGGAAGCTGGTACGCGTTGAAAGATATCAGCGAAAGTGCGGCTTCGGGTGTGGGTATTGACTGGTGTATCAGTCCCCGTGTTGCCCGGGAACTGACGGGGAATAAGATCACGATCCAGGGGAATTTTGACCCTGCAAAATTACTGGCTCCCATTCCCGAGATTAAAAGATCGGTAAAAGAAATGATCAATGAATTTGGCCCGCAACGTTATATTGTCAACCTGGGTCACGGGATCACACCTAATGTACCCGTGGATCATGCCAGGGCCTTTGTGGATGCTGTAAAAGAATACAGTAGTTAATACATAAACGATCCTTTTCATGCCTGAAATAACGATAAGAGAACGCTGGACTTCCATGATACATGAACTGCAGGACAGGATCTGTGCGGCACTGGAGTCTGCGGACGGCAGCGCCCGTTTTATGGAAGATGTTTGGGAAAGACCGGAAGGCGGCGGCGGGAAAACAAGGGTGATCGCTAATGGACCTGTTTTGGAGAAAGGGGGTGTCAATACTTCGGTGGTATTCGGGGAGGTAACGGATACCATGCGTACACAGTTACGTATCAATGGCAGCCGCTGGTTTGCCTGCGGACTGAGCCTGGTGATCCATCCTGTCAACCCCTTTGTGCCCACCGTACACTGCAATTACCGGATGTTTGAGCTCTGCAATGAAAAAGATGAAGTAACCGACCGCTGGTTTGGCGGGGGAACCGACCTCACTCCTTTTTATCTTATGGAGGAGGACGCCCGTCATTTTCACCAGACCTGTAAAAACACCTGTGACCGGTTTGATCCGTTATTCTACCCGCGTT
>JBBIGW010000015.1:0-39343 GCA_037447355.1 Bacteroidia bacterium
TCAATAGCAATTTGCTATTTTCTTGCAGATTTATTCACTATAAGTTTTACCCAAACTATCTACCAGTGTGGATTACAGCGTTTTTAAGGGGCGACTAATTAATCCGGCTGATAAAGATTATCCGGTTAAAGCATATGCTAAAAATCCCTTGCCTGCAAGGCCAAGGGATTTTATACTGGAAAAAGATTAATTCTCTTATTTCTTCTTCGCCGCTTTCTTTTTCACCGCCCCTTTTTTAGCAGGTGCTTTCTTTGCCGCTGCTTTCTTCGCGGACGCCTTTTTGGCCGGTGCTTTTTTGGCTGCCCCTTTTGTTTTTTTGCTGAATGCACCCGGTACTTCCTTTTCAATAAAACCCTTTACCTGTTCAATGGTAAACAAAGCGGCTTCTTCCGGCGTATAACGGGTATCGTCCGCTTTTTTCGGAATGCGGATGATCTTTTTGCCAAACTTGATAATGGGGCCCCAGCGGGCATTCTCCAGGGATATTTTATCTTCCGGCCAGCGCTGGATATAGCGGTTGGCTTCTTTTTTCACTTTCGCATCGATCAGCTCATCCATCTCCGCCTGGTTCAGCTTTGCGAAATTGTAACGTCTTGGCACATTGATGAACATACCATCCCACTTGATATAAGGGCCAAAACGGCCGGTCCCCTTGGTAACAGGCTTGCCATCATAGGTACCCACCGGTGCATCGGCTTTTTGTTTTTCCTTTATATAATGGACGGCTTTGTCGAAGTCAACGGTGGAGAGATCGGTTCCCTTGGGCAACGACACAAATTCATCTCCCCATTTTACATAGGGGCCGAAGCGACCCACATTCACCGACACTTCTTTCTCCTCGTATAATCCCATGCTGCCCTGTGCCCCAAATAGTCCCATGGCTTCTTCAAACGTGATGGTTTCAATGCTCTGCCCGGTCGGTATTTTGGCAAAACGGGGTTTCTCCTCATCGTTGGCTTCCCCGATCTGGATCATGGGGCCATAGCGGCCCATCCGGGCCACGACGGGTTTGCCGCTGTCCGGGTCCACACCCAGTTCTCTTTCCCCCTTAATGCGTTCCGCATTTTCAATGGTATTGTCCACATCCTTTTTGAAGGGATCATAGAAATCATGAATCATTTTGTTCCACTTCATCTTGCCTTCCGCCACTTCATCAAATTCTTCTTCAATCCGGGCCGTGAAACTGTAATCCATGATATCATCGAAGTATTGCTTCAGGAAATCGGTCACCACCAGGCCCAGGTCGGAGGGGAATAACTTGGATTTCTCCGCGCCGGTGTTTTCCTGTTCCACCAGCTTGCTCACATTGTCTTTCTTCAGTACGTACACCTGGAAATCCCGGCGGGTGCCTTCTTTATCCCTTTTCTCCACATAACCTCTCTTTAATATAGTGGAGATCGTCGGGGCATAGGTGGACGGCCGGCCGATACCGAGCTCTTCCAGTTTCTTAACCAGGGAAGCTTCGGTATAACGGGGCAGGGGGCGGCTGAACCGTTCCGTGGCTTTCATTTCATTAAGCGGCAGGGACTGACCCACGGTTAACGGGGGCAGCATACCTTCATCTGTGTTTGATGCAGGACCGGCTTCATCCGTATCATCATCATCCCTGTCTTCGCGGTATACTTTTAAGAAGCCGTCGAATTTCAGTACCTCCCCGCTGGCGGTAAGTTCTTCCTTATTGGTTGATATCTCAATTTTCGCCGTTGTTTTTTCCAGTTCAGCATCGGCCATCTGGCAGGCCATGGTCCGTTTCCAGATCAGTTCATACAACCGTTGCCATTCCGGTTCCTTGACTGAGCTGTTGCTCATATATGTGGGGCGGATGGCTTCGTGGGCTTCCTGGGCACTTTCGTTTTTGTTTTTGAACTTGCGGAACTGGTGATAATCTTCCCCGTACATGCTTTTCACCGTATTGGTAATATCACCTAAGGCGGTATTGCTCAGGTTTACACTGTCGGTACGCATATAGGTAATATAACCATTCTCGTAAAGCCGCTGAGCAATCTGCATGGTCCGGGAAACACCGTATCCTAACTTGCGGGAAGCTTCCTGTTGCAGGGTAGAGGTGGTGAAGGGCGGCGCGGGGGAACGTTTGCCAGGCCTGACCTGTATATCGGACACCTTGTAACCGGCGCCTTTACAGCTTTCCAGGAAATGTTCCGCGTCAGCCGCTGTGTTCTGTTTTTTCCCTTCGGCAGCAAAACTTACATTCTTACCGGTAACATCTTTTGCAGTAAACAGCGCTTCGATTTTAAAAGTGCTGACAGGAATAAAAGCATTGATCTCTCTTTCCCTTTCCGCGATCAGGCGAACGGCCACGCTTTGTACCCGGCCTGCGCTGAGGTTATTGCGCATGCTCATCTTGCGCCAGAGCACGGGACTGAGTTCAAATCCCACGATCCGGTCCAGTATCCGGCGTGCCTGCTGGGCCATCACCAGGTTCATATCCAGTTTGCGGGGATTCTGCACGGCCGCCTGGATGGCGGGTTTCGTGATCTCATGGAATACGATCCGCTTGGTGGACCGGGGATCCAGTCCCAGCACTTCGCATAAATGCCAGCTGATGGCTTCCCCCTCACGGTCCTCATCCGTTGCCAGCCAGATCTCATCCGATTTCTTTGCCAGGGATTTCAGTTCGTTCACCACCCGTTCTTTATCAGCGGGGACAATATAGCTGGGTTCAAAATTCTTTTCAATATTAATCCCCATTCCGGCTTTTTCAAGGTCACGGATATGGCCGAAACAACTCTTCACCTGGAAGTCTTTTCCCAGGATCTTTTCAATCGTCTTAGCTTTCGCAGGGCTCTCTACAATCAATAAATTTTTCGCCATAAGGGATACTGTATTTTATCAGACTACCGTGCTTTTTTCCGCATGATTTATATACAAAAACCGCTTTTCAGCGGCCGCAAGTTAGGACAAGGATAATAAATTTTTCCGGAAAGATTTTTTTCTTTACCTCAAACAAGTGTTTCCAGCTACCCGGTTTTGCCGATTATCCTGTTGAGATTCACGCTAATTGGGCCCTGAAATAGTCAGCCATTTCGGATGCCCATCGCCCGTATTCCTTGCCGGAAGGATGTAATCCGTCTGCTGCGAGCAGGGATGTGTCAGCGGCCGCTTCGCGTGTCCAGCCGGTAATGTATATATAATGTATCCCGAGTTTGCCGGCGATCTGCTTATTTACTTTATTGAACCGGTTTATTTCCACTTTTATCCGGGCCCGGTCATGATTTGCAGCAAAAGGAGTACAACCCCAGTCGGGAATAGAGAGAACGACCACTCTTTCCCGCTGATTCCCGGCAAAGATGAGTGCCTGTCTCAACAAGGATTCAAAGGGTTCTTCAAAGTCTTCTGCACTGCGCCCCCGGTACTGGTCATTGACCCCGATCAACAGGCTGACAAAATCATACCGGGGCAGAAAAAGATGGGTCTGAATACCTGCCTGTAATTCATCCGTGGTCCACCCGGTCCGGGCCAGGATCTCCGGGGCATGAAATGCCAGTCCTTTTTCCCGCAGCAGCCGGACCGTCCGGTTCGGGTAGTTTTCCTCAAACGGCACTTGTTCACCGATCGTATAGGAATCGCCGAGTGCGAGGTAGGTATAATTGATCATTGAAACAGCGCATTGAATATTGAAAATTAAAGAAAAAATCGGTTAGTGGACGGGGAACAGGCCTTCTGCGGACTTTACAGCTGACAACTAAGTAAGTGTATTAACCAAGCCATAATCTGACAGTTAGGGTCTCATAAAAAATCGATGATTTTCCTGGTTACATGATTATCCCGGTAGATTCTCCGGTGTCCCAAACCCTTCGTGATCATAAATTCGATATTCGGGTGTTTATCCGCTTTCACCTGCAACGCATCTTTCAGCGGCGTGGTATCATCGTCTTCATCATGCACCCATAACACGCGGGCCCGGATATTTCTCATGGCTCTCCGGACCGAATACCAGGCCGGGCTGACGCCTCCTTTTTTAAGGATCAGTTTTTCGAATGCGGGCCGGATGGCCGGGTCCAGTTGAAGGAAATGAAAAAATGTATCAATGGCCGTCGTGGTTTCGGTAGCCGGGGCAATCAGCACCAGCCTGTAACCGGGGGTATGACTGATATCTTCCATTGCCAGGCTCAGTGCCAGTCCGCCAAAAGAATGAGCCATGAACGACTGAACCGGTCCGAATAGCTTATTCACTTCAAGGATCATTTTCTTAAAAAGCGGGGCATTGATTTGTTTGCCGCCACTTCGCCCGTGCCCGGGCGCATCAAAAGCGAGAACTTCATAGCCTTTTTTAACCAGGGGTTTGATATAACGGTCGAAATTAACGACGGTGGATTCAAAACCATGAATGATCAGCGCTTTCCGGTTAGCCGGATGGTTCCAGCGCCAGCCTTTGACCAGGTTCCCCTCCAGCCTGAATTGAAGGTTTTCCGCCTCCTCGAATATTTTGGGGGGCTTCTTCCGGTTACGCCGCTGCGGGGTGCAAAACAAGGTAAAAGCTTTTTCCGCCGCTTTCTTTTTGGAGAGGAGCGAAAGAAGTTTGAATTTTGTCCTGATATAACGGATCGCTATGCGTTGCGCTAATTTCATAGCAGCAAAAATAAGCGATGGTTTTTTATACTACCAGCGGATAATATCCCTTCTAAGGGTTAAATCAGGAGCGTAACTATGGATATCGTGATCATTGGTTCCGGAAATGTAGCAGCTGTTCTGGGAAGAAAATTCAGGGCTGCCGGGCATAAAATCGTCCAGGTACTCAGCCGCAACGCCAAAGCTGCCTCAGAACTGGCTTATGAATGGGATACAGAATCCACCAATTACAAGAGCACGATCAATAAACAGGCTGATGTTTATATTATTGCCGTCAGTGATGATGCCATCCCGGAAGTGGCGGATGACCTGAAACTGCCGGGGAAAGTGGTGGCCCATACAGCGGCTTCTGTTTCCAAAGAAGTATTAAAAAATGTAACGGCACACTTTGGTGTCTTTTACCCGTTACAGAGTTTGCGTACGGGCATGACCAGTCTGCCGGAGATCCCGGTCTATGTCGATGGCAGTGATGAAGAAACTAAGATCAGACTTTCTGCCCTGGCCCGTTCCGTTTCTCCGGAACAGGTGGCTGAGGCTGGTAACGAGGACCGGGTGAAACTGCATGTGGCGGCTGTACTGGTCAGCAATTTTACCAATCATTTGTACAAACTGGCAGCGGATTATTGCCAGGCGGAAGGGTTGGATTTCCGGCAATTGGTGCCACTGATTGAGGAAACGGCGCTCCGGCTGAAAGAAATTTCCCCCAAAGAGGCCCAGACCGGGCCCGCCATCCGGCATGACCGTGAAACCATTCAAAAACACCTGGAATTATTGAACGCACACCCGCAATTGAAAGAGGTCTACCTGTTGCTAACCCATAGTATTCAGCAGGAGGACTGAGGTATTTCCCGAACGAGTAAACCGTTTCGGCCTTTTTCAGATAAATTTGCTACCCGAAACGAAAACTGAACTGATGTACACGATTAAATTCAATTTTGAACAAAAGGGATTGGAACCCATAACGCTGGCTAATGTGGAACCGGGACAGTCGATCCTTGAAATTGCACTGAAGAACGATATTGACCTGCACCACAATTGTGGCGGGGTTTGTGCCTGCACCACCTGTCACCTATATGTTGAAAAGGGAATGGATCATATAGACGAACTGTCCGACCGGGAAGAAGATTTTATCGACCGGGCCCTCAATCCCCGGCTGAATTCCCGGCTGGGCTGCCAGTCATTATTGATGGAGGGAGAGGGAGAGATCGAGGTCACCCTGCCGGACCAGACTCAATTCCTGGGAGAATAGGAGCAGTAATAAGTTGTAAGTTATAGGTAATAAGTTATAAGCTATAGGTAATAAGTTATAAGTAATAGTATGACACATTTTGAGCCTCCCATTCACTGGAACGATCATGAAGACATTGCGCAGAAACTCTATGAACGTTTTGGAGATGAATTTAATGAAAGCAAGATCTACCGGATCCGTTTTACCGACCTGCTGGAATGGATACTCGAAATTCCCCGTTTTGAAGGGAAAAGGGAAGAAAGCAGTGAAGGCCACCTGGAAATGATCCAGAGTGCGTGGGTGTATGAGTGGCGTGATAATCAGAAGTAAGTTTTACGTTGATAGGTTGATAGGTTTACAAGGACGACCCGATCAACCTTTCAACTTGTCAAACTATCAACCTGTCAACCAATCAACATGAACATCCTTTCCCAATTCAAATCCATCAAGGCCTTCGTCTTCGACGTGGATGGTGTGCTGACTGATGGCACCATCCTGGTACTCGATAACGGGTTGCAGACCCGCCGGATGAATATCAAAGACGGGTTTGCCCTGCAGATGGCAGTAAAAAATGGCTACCGGGTAAAAGTGATCTCTGGGGGCAATTCGCCCCAGGTGGCGGACCGGCTTTTCAAATTGGGTATTACTGACGTGCAGATGCCGGTGCTTGATAAAGCATCCCTGCTTTCGGCCTGGATAAAAGAGCAGCAACTAAAAAAGGAAGAAGTGCTTTATATGGGAGATGACCTGCCGGATATTCCCGCGCTGCAGGTGGCCGGGTTGCCCTGTTGTCCTGCCGATGCAGTGGCCGAGGTTAAAGAAGTTTCCCTTTATATTTCCCCGTTTGGTGGTGGCCTGGCCTGTGTTCGGGACGTGATCGAAAAAGTACTGAAGATAAACGGGCACTGGGAGTACCGGGCCGACGTGGCTTCCCGCTGATTTTCCTGTTTCACAGGTCATCGTTCTATTGTATCTTTCCTAAAATTAGTTGCATGAGGTTCACAGCCGCTTTTTTCAAACTGATCCGACTGCCGAATCTTATTTTCATTGCGTTAACCCAGATTCTGTTTAATCAGGCCATCCTGCTGCCCCTGTTGCAGAAAGCCGGAACTGTTCCGGTCCTGCACGGAACACTGTTTATCCTGCTGGTGGTGGCTTCGGTTCTGATTGCCGCGGCCGGTTATATTATCAACGATTATTTTGATATTAATATTGATGAGGTCAATAAGCCCCGGAAGAACGTAGTAGACCAGCTGGTGTCCCGTCGCTGGGCCATGCTCCTGCATTTTCTGTTCAGCGGCACGGGTCTCCTGTTCAGTTTTTACATTTCCTGGAAAACAGGGCTCTGGTATATACTGGTTGCCAATTTTACCTGTGTGGGTTTGCTGTTCGGGTATTCAGCCACCCTGAAACGGAAATTACTATCGGGGAATATCCTGATCTCCCTGCTGACCGCCTGGGTCATACTGATCCTTTGTTTGTCGGAATCCCGTCACATGGCATTTAGGGCCGTGGACCCTGTTTACCTGGAACAGCACAGCAAGATCGTCCGGTTTGGTTTTTTATATGCCGGTTTTGCCTTTGTCAGTTCCCTGATCCGGGAAGCGATTAAAGATATGGAGGACATGGAAGGGGATGCCCGCTATGGCTGCCGCACCATGCCCATTGTATGGGGGCTGAATGCCTCGAAAGTATATGTGGCAGTCTGGCTGGTGGTGCTGATCGCCATCCTGGTCATTGTCCAGTTTTATGTGCTTCAATTTCGCTGGTGGCTCCCGGTTAGTTACAGCATCCTGCTGATCATCGCCCCGCTGATCTATATCTTTTCAAAACTCTTTGCGGCAGTTACTCCTGCGGAATTTCACCGGCTGAGCCGCTGGATCAAGACCGTGATGCTGACCGGTATTCTTTCCATGATCTTTTTCTATTATTATTTATGACACGTAAGATTATTCTTGCCTCCCGGTCACCCCGGCGAAAACAGTTGCTGGAATGGGCCGAAGTACCCTTTGAAGTGGTCGTCCGGGAAACAGATGAACATTTCCCGCCCGGGCTCAGCCCGGAGGAAGTGGCAGTTTATATTGCCCGCAATAAAGCCCTTGCCGTACAGGCCGCCGTGGGCGAAGGGGAGACGATACTTGCTGCCGATACCATCGTAGTACTGGGTGATAATATTATTGGCAAACCCGTACACCGGGAAGATGCGGTAAGTATCCTGCTGGCTCTTTCGGGTGAAATGCACCGGGTGATTACGGGGGTTGTAATCCGGAAGGGTACACAGGAAATAGCCTTTTCGGATACCACGGATGTGTTGTTTCATCATTTATCGGTGGAACAGATCGAGTTTTACGTGGATAAATACAAACCCTTCGACAAAGCCGGTGCCTATGCTATCCAGGAGTGGATCGGTGTGGTGGGGATCAAATCCATACAGGGTGATTTTTATAATGTAATGGGATTGCCGGTGAGCCGGGTGGTGAGGGAGTTGAAGGAGATATGAATGGCACTTTCTAAGGAACAGTTATAAATGATAGAGGTAATGTTTTTCATCGGGAGTTTTTTGATTAGCCGATGAGACTTTCTAAGAAGAAGTACTTGCTGTTTCGACATTTATTTCATCGGGGAGATTTTTTGATTAGCCAATTAGCCGATGGGCTTTCTAAGAAGAAGTACTTGCTGTTTCGACATTTATTTCATCGGGGGACTTTTTGATTAGCCAATTAGCCGATGGAGCTTTCTAAGAAGCAGATTTTTCTGATTCAGCATTGATTTTTATCGGGGTGCTTCACTACAGTGATAAGCCATTTAGTATTTCAATATTTGTAGGTGGTCGCGAAATTGGCGAATTGGTTAATTGGCACATTTTCCCGGGTGCTTCACTAAAAAGTATGTCATTTAGTATTCTAATGCCAAGGGTGGTCGCGAAATTGGCGAATCGGCTAATCGTCACATTTTCCCGGGTGCTTCACTAAAAAAGAATGTCACTTAGTATTCCAATATTTGTAGGTGGTCGTAAAATCGGCTAATCGGTTAATTGGCAAATTTTCACGGGCGTCTCACTAAAAAGAATATCACTTAGTATTCTAATGTTTGCAGGCGGTCGTGAAATCGGCTAATCGGTACATTCTATAATTGACCCAAATTAATAGGCTTCCGCGACACCCCCGGTTTTATTTCCCAAATCTCCCTACATTCCCTCCCTAAATCTTATTACATGACTGAACGGCTGCTTCAGTATATCTGGCAGTTCCGGCATTTTGCACAGACGGACCTGCTTACCACGACCGGGGAACCGGTGCTGATCATTTCCCACGGACAATACAATTCCAACCAGGGGCCGGATTTTGCGAATGCCAGGATCAGGGTCGGGGAAACAACCTGGGCGGGCACGGTTGAACTTCATATCCGGTCTTCTGATTGGGAAAAACATCAACACCAGTATGATAAGAACTATGACAACGTCATCCTCCACGTGGTCTGGGAAGACGATGGCTGGCAATACCCCGTACCGGTACTTGAATTAAAGGGCCGGGTGCCGGGAGTCCTGCTGAAGCGCTATGAAACCCTAATGGAGACAAACACGTTTATTCCCTGTGAGCAAAGTATTGCCGGCATCGGGGATCTTACCTGGAAAAGCTGGAAGGACAGGTTACTGGCGGAAAGACTGGAACGTAAAGCGGCCCTGGTACAGCAATACCTGTCCCAAAACGGGAATCACTGGGAAGAAACCTGCTGGTGGATGCTGGCGAGGAATTTCGGAACCCGTGTAAATACAGAAGCATTTGAGTTATTGGCCCGCTCAGTACCATTGTCCCTGCTGGGCAAACGAAAACACCAGTTACAACAACTGGAAGCGCTCTTACTGGGACAGGCGGGTTTATTGGAAAAATTGTTGCCCGGAGATACTTATTATGTACTGCTGCAAAGGGAATACCGCTTCCTGCAATCGAAATACAAGATCAAACCGGTCAGTACGCCTGTCTATTTTCTCCGTATGCGGCCTGGAAATTTCCCTACGGTCAGACTGGCCCAACTGGCAGCCCTGCTGTTTCAGTCAATGCAGATATTTACCAAAATAAAAGAAGCCGGTTCACTCAGTGAGCTAAAATCCTGGTTTGATGTAACCGCCAGCGATTACTGGCATTACCAGTACAGCTTTGGCCGGAAGTCTGTTTTCAAACCCAAGAACCTGGGGGCTGTCATGGTTGATAATATCATTATTAATACCATATGTCCCCTTTTATTTGCTTATGGGGCATACTATGGGGAACCCGGTTACAGGGACAAGGCCCTGCAATGGCTGGAACAAACCACTTATGAATCCAACAGTATCACCAGGGGGTTTGTACGACTGGGTGTGAAAAATAAAAACGCGTTTGACAGCCAGGCCCTGATTGAGCTGAGGGGTGAATACTGCAGTAAAAAAAGATGTTTGGATTGCGGGGTGGGAATGCGTTGCTGAAAGAGGATAAGCCGTAAAAGAAAACCTGCTCATCGTTACATGCACTGAAACTGGAATACCGCTCTCAAAAAAACTAATTTTTAATACCATGCCAGGCGCCTCAGCCCCCACTGCAAACTACGAACTGTGAACTACAAACTAAAAACGACTAACTCCATATTCCCCAGTCGATTTTTACCTCAATATCCGGATGTATGCTCTTGATCACCGGGCAGGTTTCCCCGGTGTTTTTCAGGATCACCTTGGTTTTTTCGTCTATATCTTTCAGGGAGTCCGGGATATGGAAAGTCAGTTCAATGCCACCCACGCGGCGGGGATCAGCCTTCATGATTTTCAGCACATCAATTTTCATATCGTTCAGGTCGAAGCCCATCGCCCGGGCCTTAATGCCCATTACGGTTACCATGCAGGTAGCCAGGCTGGTGGCCATCAGGTCGGTGGGGGAGAACCGCTCGCCCTTGCCATTATTGTCCACGGGGGCATCGGTTTCAATGGCAGACTGGCTGCGCAAATGGGTACAAGTGGTGCGGAGCTCGCCGGTATAAACTACAGTTGAAGTCATGTCAATATTTTGCCATAAATTTACGTTATTGGGCCAAGTGAGAAGAAGAAAAGTGATTTTGAGTTATCCGGGCGAAAAACCGGATAGCAGCGGGTTCACGGAAAGAGGATAAGAGGGGATTGGAGAATGTCCGCCTCCCTGTTTCTTTTCATTCTTTTTAACGCCTGGCACAGAACTTTTTCCTGAAATTTAAGTTCCAATAAAAAAAGTATTTCCGTGAAGAAACTAAGCCTGTCCATTATTTTTACCCTGTTTATTGTAGCTGTTTTTGCGCAGGATACAACCTCCCGGCGCAGCACGAAGAATGATAAAAAAGAGGCCCGCCGGCAGAAGATCAACAGCATGATCCGCCAGGCCGAGGAAGGAGTGCTGGTCTACCAGAAGCAAAGCATATTTGGGTTCCAGGCCCGCACGAACGGGTATGGCCTTTTTTATGAGCTGGGGAGAATGAAAACCAACCGCAAGACCAATATTTACCGGATCGATCTCACGGAGATCAAGCACCTCAAGGAGAATAAAGTACAAAATTCGGCCAACGGGTTTATCTTTTTCGGCAACCCCTTTATATATGGTAAGATCAACAATTTCTACCAGGTTACCCTTGGCTTCGGGCAACAGCGTATCCTGGGACAAAAAGGAAATAAGAACGGGGTAGCCGTTTCAGCCGTGTACAATGGAGGGCTCTCACTTGGTCTGTTACGCCCTTACTACCTGGAAGTGGAAGATCCGGTGACCGGGGACAGCAAAGTGATCAAATATTCCGTCGAAGACAGTTCCGTTTTCCTGGGTAATACCATAATTGGTGGCGGGGGGATCGGCAAAGGCTGGGGGGAAATGAAAGTAAAACCCGGTGTATTTGCCAAGACCGCCCTGCGTTTTGATTATGGCCGTTTTAATGAGGTGGTTTCCGGCCTTGAGATCGGCATCAGCGGCGAGCTATATGCCCAGAAAATACCCATCATGGCCCATCAGAAAGACCGGCAATTCTTCTTCCAGGCCTACATAGCCCTGCTGTTTGGGCGGCGCAAATAAAGCCCTAATTTTGCCGGATGACTGAACTTCCTGTCGTCCCCGCGGCGAGTGATAGAGAGACCAGGATCCGCAAGCCCGACTGGCTGCGTGTCAAGCTGCCGATTGGCGAAAGCTACAAACATGTCCGCGGGCTGGTTGACCACCATAAACTTCATACAATCTGCGAAAGTGGAAATTGTCCCAATATGGGTGAATGCTGGGGTGCCGGCACCGCCACTTTTATGATCCTGGGGAATGTGTGTACCCGGAGTTGTGGCTTCTGTGCGGTGGCCACGGGGAAACCCGAACCGGCTGATTGGGATGAACCCCAGCGGGTGGCGGAGGCCATCCACCTGATGAAAGTAAAACACGCGGTGATCACCTCTGTTGACCGGGATGAATTACCGGATGGCGGCTCCACCATCTGGCACAATACCATCAAAGCAGTTAAGTCCCTGAATCCGGATACCACCCTCGAAACACTGATCCCTGATTTCAAAGGAAAGAAAGAAGATATCCAACGGGTGATCGATGCGGCGCCGGAAGTGGTGAGTCATAATATTGAAACGGTAGAACGACTCACCCGCCAGGTACGTATCCAGGCAAAATACTGGCGAAGCATGGAAGTGATCCGCAGCCTGAAAGAAGGAGGTATGCGGACAAAGAGCGGGATCATGCTGGGACTGGGTGAGAAAAAAGATGAAGTGATCCAGACCTTAACAGACCTGCAGGCCTATGGCTGTGATGTGGTGACGATCGGTCAGTACCTGCAGCCCACCAAAAAACATATTCCGGTGGACCGGTTTGTACATCCAGATGAATTTGCTGAATACCGGGAAATCGGCTATAACCTGGGACTGGATTATGTGGAAAGCGGCCCCCTTGTGCGGTCCTCTTATCATAGCGAGAAACATGTATTTGCCGGAATAGGAAGAAAAGAGTGGGAAGCAGGCGGGAAGACGGGAGTCTGAGATCGGGAAGTCTGAAAGTCGGTAAGTCAGAAAGTCCGGAAGTCGGGAAGGCCGGAAAGCCGATCGACCTGTGATCATCATTAATGAGTTTGGGGTATTGAATTTTTCAATCAATAATCAGAAAAGTGCGCCATTTTCCCGGTATCATACTGATGATTTTTTCTCCTTTATTTTCTGCGGCCCAGGTTGACTGGCAAAATGCCGACTCTCTTTATGGCCCCCTGCCCGCTTCGGTGCATGTTTACAAAACAACCAGCGGGCTGGATGGAAAACCCAATATCGCCTATTACCTGGAAGCAGACCTGAGAGATAAAGGATTGTATTTTTCAGTGGATACATCAAAAAACAGGCGGCTGACACCCGCACAGTTCTATAAAAAAGGGTACGACTCCCTTGCTTTATACGAAAGTTTTAGATTTCCTTTATTGGTTGTAAATACTACTTTTTTCTCCTTTGCCAGTAACCAGAATCTGAATGCAGTAATCAAAGAAGGGAAACTGGTCAGTTACAATGTGCATACCATTAACGGGAAAGGAAAAGATACCCTGACATACCGGCATCCGTTTGGCAGTGTATTGGGTATATCCAGGAGAAGAAAGGCGGATATTGCCTGGCTTTATACAGATTCCTCCGCCCGTTACCCGTTGGCCAGCCAATTCCCTTTAATGCCTGTCAGGGATTCCATCGAAAAACCATCCTGGCCTTACCTGGCCCGGCAAACATCCGTCCCTGAACACAAGGGGTTTGAAAAATGGAAAATGCGCACAGCAGCTGGGGGCGGGCCGGTCCTGGTGCAAAAGGGTGAGATCAGGATCACTAATAACGAGGAACTCAAATTCGCCGGTAAAGCTATCGAGGACAAACATCCCCGTACCGCCATGGGATATACCCGGGATCATAAACTCATCATACTGGTCATCGAGGGCCGTCATCCGGGAATTGCGGAAGGTGCGACGCTGATCCAGGAAGCGCAGTTATTAAAAGAGCTCGGCTGTCTTGAGGCCCTGAACCTCGACGGGGGCGGCAGCAGTTGTATGCTGATCAATGGAAAAGAAACCATCCGGGTTTCCGATATAACCGGGCAGCGCCCGGTACCTGCCGTATTTATTATTCGTAGTAACCGCCCGTAGCTTCCCTGTTGTGGAAAACAAAACCCGTTTATGACAGTAGGGTGACATGCTTTGGCATGGTTTTCATACCTCTCAGTCAGGTTAAAAACTGAAAAACATGAAAAAATTATTTCTTTCCCTGGTTGCCGTAGCTGCAATAGGGACCCTTGTGTTAGTAGCTTGTTCCAGGGAAAACAGTACGAACGGAACAACCGTTAAAATCCGGTTAACCGATAATCCCGTAAATGCAGAAGCAGTCAATGTGGATATTCAGCAGATCAGGGTGAAATTCCGCGAGGATTCACTGGGCGGCTGGATGAACCTGGATACGCATGCTGGTATTTATGATCTGCTGGGTTTGCAAAACGGGGTGGATACCTTATTGGCAGTTGGCGTGGTGCCCACTGATACTTTAAAGGAGATCCGGTTTGTATTGGGAACCAATAATTCCATCCGGGTGGCCGGAGTCGATTACCCGCTCGCTGTTCCCAGTGGTGCTGAATCCGGGTTGAAAATCAAAGTGGACAAACGGCTGAACGGAACCCTGGATTCTCTTCTGATTGACTTTGATGCGGCATTATCCATCCACCAGTTAGGTAACGGAGATTACCAGCTGAGGCCGGTACTGAAAATTAAATAAGAAGGAACTTCCTATGATAACATTAAGCCCGGTATCGCTACCGGGCTTTTCTCTATCTGTTATTTTTCTTACTGAAAACTAATCCCACACTAAGGCGCTGGCGCCTAAGATAGCTGCATCAGCTTCCTTCAGTTCGCTGAACATCAGTTTTACCTTATTCTTAAACACCTGGATCAGGTTTTTTTCCATGGCGTCGCGGGTCGGATTCATGATCAGGTCGCCGGCCTTGGTCAGTCCACCGAAAAGGATAATGGCCTCGGGTGAAGAGAACATGATAAAATTGGCCAGCGCTTCTCCCAGGATCTGCCCGGTAAAATCAAAGATCTGCCCTGCAATTTTATCTCCTTTCACCGCGCACTCATAAACGGTCTGGCTGGTGATTTCATTGAGTGAATAATCCCGGAGTAAACTTTCCGTCTGCGGGTTCTCGGTCAGGATCTCAATGGCGGTTTCCCTTACCCCGGTTGCCGAGGCATAGGCTTCCAGGGGCCCCCGGACACCCGTTCCTTTGTGGAGGCGGCCGCCGGGTCTGACCACCACATGGCCCAGTTCACCGGCAAACCCATCGTGTCCCAGCACGATCTTCCCGTCGATCACGATCCCGCTGCCCACCCCGGTACCCAGGGTGATAGTGATGAAATGTTTCATGCCCTTTGCGCATCCATACATCATTTCACCCACCGCCGCGGCATTCGCATCATTGGTTACTTTTACCTTTATTCCGAATCGCTCCGATACCATACTGGCCAGGGGAATGATTCCTTTCCATTTCAGGTTAGCCGCGTGTTCGATATTACCGGTATAATAATTCCCGTTGGGGGCGCCGATACCAATCCCGATACAATTAGTAACGCCGCCGGCCTTCGCGATCATGGGACTCAACTTCAGGTACAGGTCCTCGATAAATTCCTGCACATTATCATGCTCATTGGTCAGCGTCCGGTCCTGGGCAAGGATTGTTCCGTTCTTGTCAACGATACCGAATTTCGTGTTCGTACCCCCGATATCAATTCCGATTGCAAATTCTGACATAGTGATTGCTTGAAAAGTTATAATTAATGACCGCCACCACTTACTTCCGCATCGTAGTCAATTCCCTGTCTTTTCAGGATTCCTTTTACGGCAAAAGCAAAGAAGGCCAGGTAACCAAAGCAAAGGACGGCCATGATATAGGAATGGTGGATCCCTATTACATCAGCCAGCTTACCCTGGATCGGGGGAATGATACCGCCACCCAGGATCATCATGATAAGGAATGCAGAACCTTCCGAAGTGTATTTGCCCAGGCCCGCAATGGATAAACTGAAAATACTCGGCCACATGATGGAGCAAACCAGTCCGCCGCTCAGGAACGCATAGATGGCCACAGTGCCGGTGGTCAGTAAACCAATGGTCATTGCAACAATACCTAATAACCCGAAGATAAGCATGGTCCGCGCCGGTTTATCCTTACTCAGGTAAAAGGCGCCAATCTGGATCAGCACACACACTACATAATAATAAAGCGGTTCCATATCATATTGTGCCAGGGTATTGATCCCGATCAGGATCCCAAAAGCCAGCAGGGGCACTGCAAATTTCAGGATACTCCTGGTCCGTTCACTCAACTTAAATGCATTGATGGCCCCGGTCCAGCGGCCGATCATCAGGCTTCCCCAATACATGATGATATAGGGAGTCGCCTCAGATGCTGCATGAGAACCAAAATCCTTTTGTCTTAATAATTCTCCCAGGTTACTGCCAATCGCGACTTCCACACCCACATAGACAAAGATGGCCAGCATTCCCAGCACCAGTTGGGGATATTGCATAGGGCCCCATCCGTCTGCTTTTTTCTTCGCACTCATATTCGCAAATACCAGGCCGCCCACCACGATCACCAGGGCCCCGATCAGCCATTTCAGGCGATAGGCTTCCATGGCATGCTTTTCAGCATCTGTCGCGTTGGTGAGATCCGTTTTATAGCTGCTGAACACGGGTACAAACATAACGATCAGCAGGCCGGTCATGATTAATAAGGTATAAAGAGCCTTGCTGGCTTTCTCTGTTGATTCCACCATTTTCCCGGAAGGAACTTTTTTGGAAAAGAAGAATAAGGCAGCCGCGCTGAGAAAGAGGATACCGACAAACGTGTAGAGCGTAATTACTTTTGAAAGGCTGAGCGAGGCGATCTTTTCATCGGTAATCGCTGCGGTGGTGCCGAACAGGGCCAGGGCCACGATCAGCGGACCTACGGAAGTACCGAAAGAATTTACCCCGCCACCCAGGTTGACACGGCTGGTACCCGTTGCCGGATCACCCAGGGAGATGGCAAAGGGTTGTGCGGCTGTTTGCTGCAGGGAAAAGCCCAGCGCCACAATAAACAATCCCAGGAGCATCCCGGGAAAGCTGTTCCCGTTTACCGCCAGGATCATGGCCGCGGCACCGAGGGCTGAGAAAAGAAGACCGTAAACTATACTGTTTTTATAGCCCCATTTACCAACCAGGTCCTTTCCGCCATATGCGCCATAAGCAAAGAGAATCAGCGCCCCGATATAATACGCCGTATAAAAGGCAAAATCAATCAGCTGGCTCTGGAACTGGTCCAGGTGAAAATAGTGTTTACAAAAAGGAATAAATACACTGTTACCGGCAGCAATAAAGCCCCAGAAAAAGAAAACAGTTACTAACGTACTTAACGCTCCGTAATTCGTGGGTTGTTTGGATTGACTCATAGCAATCGTTTATTGTTATAAATAGGCTGAAAGTAGGACAATTTTCATTCCCGGTAAAAAACAACTGTTCGGGTTGTTGACAGCTTGTCTAAAAAAAGAGTTGACCCGCTTAGGGGACTTTTAAAACAGGAGAAATATCATAATCTTTTTTATGGCCCGTTATGCCGGCAATGAAAATAATCCCCTAAATTACCGGGCAAAATCGAATACCGCTCGTATGGAGATATTACATGTTGCGGCAGAATGTTACCCGGTGGCCAAGGCCGGGGGACTGGGCGATGTGGTGGGTGCTTTACCCAAGTACCAGGCCGAATTGGGACATGTGGCTAAAGTGGTGATGCCTATGTACCGGACCAAATTCCTTTATGCAAATGAATGGGAACTGGTGCACGAAGGCGATCAGCGGATCGGCCCCTGGCAGTTTCATTACAGCGTGATCAGGGAAAAAACGAACAAACTCGGCTTTGATCTCTACCTCCTTGACATTAACGGGCTGCTCGACCGCGAAAAAATCTATGGCTACGAGGATGACACCGAACGGTTCCTGGCCTTCCAGGTGGCAGTCTGTGACTGGCTGAGCAAATGGCAGCACGTACCGGATGTGATTCATTGCCACGACCATCATACCGGCCTGATTCCCTTTATGGTGAAATATTGTTTTGAGTTCAGGGATAAACTGGCCGCCGTGCCCACCGTCCTGACCGTACACAATGCCCAGTACCAGGGCTGGATCGGCTGGGATAAATATTACCTGTTGCCGCCATTCGATTCCTGGAAATGGGGAATGCTCGACTGGGCCAATTCGATCAATCCCCTGGCTTCAGCCGTAAAATGTGCCTGGAAAGTAACCACCGTCAGTCATAGTTATCTCGGCGAACTGCGGGAAGAAGCCAATGGACTGGAGAATCTTTTCCAGTATGAAGTGGGGAAGAGTTCCGGTATCCTGAACGGGATCGACAATCAGGTATGGGACCCTGTTACCGATACGATGATCGCCAAAAATTATGACAAGGAACTGGTGGCGAAGGGAAAGAAGAAAAACAAAAAAGAACTGGCGGGACAATTCGGTTTCGATCCGGAAAAACCCCTGATCGCCTTTATCGGGCGCCTCGTGGGCGAAAAAGCGGCCGACCTGCTGCCTGAAGCGATCAGCCAGTCTATTTACCAGCACCATGGCAATGCCAGTTTTTTGGTCCTTGGTTCCGGTGACCCGAACCTGGAAGACCGGCTCGACCAGATGAAACACCAGTTTGGGGGTTACTATAATTCGTATATTGGATACAGCGAACCCCTCAGTCACCTGATCTATGCCGGTTCCGACTTCCTGCTCATGCCCAGCCGCGTGGAGCCCTGCGGACTGAACCAGATGTATGCCCTGCGTTATGGTACGGTTCCCATGGTCCGTAATGTGGGCGGCCTGCGGGATACAGTGACCGACATGGGCGACTGGCAGGGGATCGGGATCCGTTTTGACCAGCCCTCGGTATGGGATATCACGTATTCGGTGGCCCGGGCTATTGATCTTTACAATAATAAACAAGAACTTTATAACTGGATGCGCAGCCATATGATGACCATTGATCACTCCTGGGACTCAGCTGCACAACAGTATATTGACCTATATCAATCACTGAAATAAAAAGACCGGCTATGGCAATCAGGACTATTACCCACTCAAAGGAAATTCTATCTGTTATTCTCGGCGGCGGAGCCGGATCCAGGCTCTATCCCTTAACGGCAAGCCGCTCCAAACCCGCGGTACCCATCGCCGGTAAATACCGGTTGGTGGATATTCCCATTTCCAACTGCCTGAACAACGGCATCGGAAGGATGTTTGTACTTACACAGTTCAATTCAGCTTCCCTCAACAGGCATATCAAGAATACCTATCACTTCAGTGCGTTCAGCAAGGCCTTTGTGGATATCCTGGCGGCGGAACAAACGCCCGATAATCCCACCTGGTACCAGGGCACGGCCGACGCGGTAAGACAGGGACTCCGGCATATCGAGACTTTTGAAAGCGATTATATCCTGATCCTTTCCGGTGACCAGTTGTACCAGATGGATTTTGCGGAAATGCTGGAAAATCATAAAAAACTGGGAGCCGATATTTCAGTGGCCACGATACCGGTGGCCCAGCGGGAAGCCCCGGAATTCGGGATCCTGAAAAGTGATGCCGGCCTGATCACTTCCTTTATCGAAAAACCCAAAAAGGAAGTACTGGGTGACTGGGTAAGTGATACCGGCGAGGATATGAAAGCCGCCGGACGGATCTACCTCGCTTCCATGGGTATTTATATTTTCAACCGCAAACTGCTCTTCGATCTGCTGAGAGTTGAATATAAGGATGCCACCGATTTCGGGAAAGAGATCATTCCGCAATCCATCAGCAAATACAAAGTGGCCAGTTACCAGTACTCCGGTTACTGGACCGATATCGGGAATATCTATTCCTTTTTTGAAGCCAACCTGGACCTGACCAAGGATATTCCGGACTTTAATATGTTTGACAGCGACCGGACCATTTATACCCGTTCCCGGATGCTGCCCCCGGCCAAGATCAGCGGCACCACGCTTGAAAAGACGCTGATCGCGGAAGGATCGATCATCAACGCGTCCAGGGTGGAGAATTCAGTAATTGGTATCCGAAGCCGGGTGGGACATGGAAGTACGATCGTCAGCACCTATATCATGGGGAGTGATTATTATGAGACCCTCACCGATATTGCAAAGGATACTGAGAAAGGCGAGCCCCCGCTGGGTGTGGGCGAACGCTGCTATATCAAGAATGCCATCCTGGATAAAAATGTAAGGATCGGAAATGATGTACGCATCAATGGCGGAACCCACCTCGAAAATACCGATCATGCCCTGTACACCGTAAAAGACGGGATCGTGGTGGTGAAGAAAGGAGCGGTTATTCCTAACGGATTTGTAATTTAAAGAAGCCCGCTTACCGGAAAATAATTTAAGGTACACAAAATGTGTACCTTTTACATATTATTCCTACCTTCCCTTAGTTAATGATTTAAAATTCGATTGCTTATGTCTACTGCGTATACAGGGGTAAAGCCCCACCTGTCCTTCTGGCAAATATGGAATATGTGTTTTGGTTTCTTCGGGATCCAGTTTGGCTGGAGTCTTCAAATGGGTAATATGAGTGCGATCTACGAATTCCTGGGGGCCAAACCCGAACAGATTCCAGGCCTTTGGCTGGCCGCACCCATGACCGGTTTAATTGTGCAGCCCATAATCGGGTATTTAAGTGACCGGACCTGGAATGCCCGGTTAGGAAGACGGCGCCCTTTCTTCTTGGTGGGTGCCATCCTGAGTTCGCTGGCATTATTCGTCATGCCGAATTCTTCAGCCGTGTGGATGGCTGCCGGTACTTTATGGATCCTGGATTCCTGCATCAATATAAGCATGGAGCCTTTCCGCGCTTTTGTGGCCGACAACCTGGATGAAAAACAACGGTCATTTGGTTATGCCATGCAAAGTATGTTTATCGGGGCAGCCTCTTTTATTGCAGGGTTCCTTCCCGGTTTGCTGGTAAACTGGTTTGGTGTGTCCCGGGATAAAGGGGCAGGTGGGATCCCGCAAAATATCATGTGGTCATTCTATATAGGGGCAGCTGTATTCCTGGGCGCTGTTCTTTACACGGTTCTCCGAAGTAAAGAATATCCCCCTTCTGACCCCAACTGGAAAGAAAACCTGAAGAAAGAGAAGGCCAGTGGCCAGTCTGCCGGTATTGCCAAAGAAATCTTCTCCGCCATTACCCACATGCCCGGTCAAATGAGAAGACTCGCTATTGTCCAGTTCCTGACCTGGCCCGGTTTATTCCTGATGTGGTTTTATTACAGCACCGGGGTGGCTGCCGATATTTTTGGCGGGGATGCAGTTACCAACAGTGAAGTATATACGAAGGGGTTGGAGCATGCTAATAATACATCTGCCATTCTGAACCTGGTCACATTTGCCTTTTCTTTTTCCATCCCCTTCTGGGTGGGTAAGTTAGGCAAAAAGCTCACCCACACGGCCTGCCTGCTGATCGGGGGAGTTGGCCTGATCTCGGTAAATTTCATTCATGATCCCTGGATGCTTTATATCTCTATGAGTATGGTGGGGATTGCCTGGGCTTCAATCCTGTCCATGCCGTACTCGATGCTGGCCGGGGTGATCCCGCAGGAGAAAATGGGGATCTATATGGGAATATTCAATTTCTTTATTGTACTTCCCGAGATCATCGCGTCACTCTTTTTCGGTAAGATCATGGAAAATTTCCTGCACAACGACCGGCTGACCGCAGTACTGATCGGTGGGTTGCTGCTCTGTACAGCTGCCGTAACCTGTGCGCTGATTGTGAAAGAAAATAAGCAAACTATTCAGGTATGAAAAAGTTACTGACAGTCATCATACTGCTGGTTTCCCTCCGGTCATTCGCTGTTGATAATCCCGCCATTTACCCCACACACTGGTGGGTGGGTATGAAAAACCCCGCACTTCAGCTGATGATCCACCGGGACCGGGTGGCAAGGGAGAATATTACACTCCTGCCTTATGCCGGGGTGAAACTGGTCCGGCAATACAAGGCAGAAAACGAAAATTATCTTTTTATCGACTTACAGATCTCGGCATCCGCCAGGCCGGGAAAATTAATATTCCGGATCGATAACCTGCAGTCACCTGAAGCCGTTTCCTATAAAACCTTCACCTACGAGTTGAAGGCCCGCAGCAGGCAAAACGGGAAAACCCGGGTGCTGGGCGTCAATGCCAGCGATTTTGTGTACCTGCTCATGCCCGACCGGTTCAGCAACGGGGATCCATCCAATGATTATTTTACTGACATGCGCGACCAGGGTCATGACCGCAACAACCCTTTTGACCGGCACGGAGGCGACCTGAAAGGCGTGGAGAATCATCTGGATTACCTGAAGGACCTGGGTGTGACCACGGTTTGGATGACGCCTGTCGTGGAAAATGATATGGCCCGCACCCTGGAAGGCGGCATCTCCCGCAGCACCTACCACGGTTATGCTTTTACCAACCAGTACCAGGTGGACAGAAGGCTGGGGGGGAATGAAGCCTATCAATCACTGATCACAGAAGCCCATAAAAAAGGAATGAAGATCATCCAGGATGCCGTATACAACCATATGGGCAGGGATCACTTTTTTGTGGAAGACCTGCCGATGAAGGACTGGCTGAACCAATGGCCTGTTTACACGAATACTTCTTATAAGGATCAGCCGCTGGTGGATCCCTATGCGGCCGCTATTGATAAGAAGACGGCTGTGGATGGCTGGTTTACACCCTTCCTGGTTGACCTGAACCAGCGGAATCCCTTTGTCTCCACTTTCCTGGTACAAAACGCGATCTGGGCTACCGAAGAATTTGGGATCGATGGCTGGCGGGTGGATACTTATTTTTACAGCGATCCTGTTTTTCTCAACAGGGTGAATGAAGCCTTGTACCGCGAATTCCCTACTGTCACTGTATTTGGCGAGGTATGGGTGCAGAGTGTGACCAATAGCGCCTATTTCTGTGAAAATAATATGGCTGTTCCGTTCAAACACAATAGCCAGGGGGTAACGGATTTCCCGCTTTATTTTGCCACGAATGACCTGCTGAACCAGCCTTTCGGATGGAACGAAGGAGCCAACCGGTTTTACCAGGTGCTGGCCCAGGATATTTTGTACAAAAACCCGATGCGCAATTGCCTGTTTCTGGATAACCACGACCTTGACCGATTTTACTCAGTGATCGGGGAGGATTTCCAGAAATATAAAATGGCCATTAATATCCTGCTGACCCAGCGGGGTATTCCCCAGTTGTATTATGGTAGCGAGATCCTGATGAAGAATTTCAAGAATCCTTCAGATGCGGAAGTGCGCCGGGATTTTCCGGGTGGCTGGCTGGCTGATACCGTGAATAAATTTACTCCGGGCGGGCGGAATGCGTTGGAGAATGAAGCATTTAATCACGTCAAAGTCCTCGCGAATTTCAGAAAGAACTCATCCGCTATCGGATCGGGTAAACTTATGCAGTTTCTGCCGAAGGACGGCCTGTACACCTATTTCCGATACGACAGCAAACAAACCGTGATGGTCATTTCCAATACCGGGAGGAATACAGTAAAACCGGACTGGAATTATTTTGCGGAAAGGACCCATGGTTTCAGCAAACTGAAAAACGTGGTTACCGGGGAAATAATTCCCCTGGAAGGGTTTGAAATAAAACCCAGGGAAAGCTTCGTATTTGAATTACTGAAATAATCTCTACAGGAAAATATTCCAGATGGCCTGCTGCCCCCAGGAGCCCCAGTCGCTGGTGACTTTTTTCAGGTTTTCAATCAGGTCCTTTCCCTGCTTCTTCTTGCCTTTCAGGGGCGGGGTGATCAGGGTTTTATTCACATTGACAATATCCACTTTGGTGGCGATCCAGCTGGAATACATGCGCGGTATGGTGATGCCGAGGATCATGCCGGGTAACCCGTGTATGCCCATCGGGCCGCCAGGGATCAGGATCTCGTCGGTATAGAAAGCAAAAACATAGACACTGTCGAAAATAATGCCCACCGCCTTGCGGCAGCTGAAACCGGCGATCTCCCGGGTTTCATTGGGTACTAATTTCCAGTTGATCTTCATCATCGAATCCGTGAGCAGGTAATTATCATCAAAGACAAATTTTCGGCTTACCGCCGTGCCGGTTTCGTAATCATTAAACCATATATTCTCTTCCACATTATTGTTCCCGAAGGGTATTTTTGTTTTTTCATCCTGCCGGTCAAATTTATACAGGGACTTGTTATTGTCGAACGTATAACTGTACCAGTAGGTCGAGAACTGGGGGATCTTGTCTTTGAACATTTCAGCCCAGATCCCATCCCCGAAGGCCTTGTGGTTATTGGTCTTCATTTCAAATTCAATCGTGCCGCTGTTAATGAATTGCTGCGCATTGATGTTAGTGCTTGCAATCAGCAGGAGGAAGGATAATATTTTTTTCATAATTGACAGGTGTTTGATTAGAACCCACTGGCGGGTTTTCCGTTTTTTGAAATATTCCAGGTCAGGGTGAGCAGCCAGAACCGCCGCAGGGTGGTGAAATAGGATTCGGTAAAGCTATAACTGCTGAAACTCCGGTCAAAGCCGCGGTTCTGGTTCAGGATATCATATACCCCCAGCTTTACCTCGAGGTCATTTCCTTTAAAGAACCGTTTGGTGATATCCATATCCCATTTGGTGAAATTATTATTCTGTACAAAGCGCTTATCCTTCTGGCGCAGTTCGGTATTGAGCTCCGTATGTATTTCAAATTTTTTCGGCAGGTACACCCGTCCGCTGGCCCAACCTTCCAGTTGCCAGTACTTCGCGTTTGCTTCGGTATTGATACTTCCCGCTGATACATTCCAGGTAAATTCAGGGCCGAAATCAAAGTCAAATTTCTTTTCCTTGTTCATCCCGGCATTCAGTCGAAGGCCGGCATTTTTGGTAGTAGTGAAATTTTTCACCCCGTTGATGAAATCCACGCCCCGGTAAATAGTGGCGGTAGGACCGGCGCCCAGCCTGATTTTTTTTATTTTAAAACTATAGTCAGAATAAAGGTTGAGGTTATATTGCCCGTCGCTGTTTACGGTCTGGTAGGTCCTGCGTCCTGCGGCATCAATGCTGCTGGATTGTACAAAGGCCTTATCCGTGGTGCTGAATTGGATACTGGTCCAGATACCTTTTTCTTTCAGGACATTGTACCAATTGAAACCCAGTCCGAAATTGTGGCGGAAGGATTGTTTCAGTAACGGGTTCCCGATATAAATATTCAGGGGATCGGTATTTACAAAAACGGGCTGTAGTTGTTCCAGGCTGGGTGCCGTGGTGGATCCGTTATAATTAAGCCGGAGGCCGGTATTGGGTTTGAACTTGTAATTGTACATAGCCTGCGGAAAGAAATTGACAAAATTGTAAGGGGTCGAATTGCCCCGTGTCTTGTTTTTCTGGATAAAATGACTGAACCCGGCAGCAGCCCCGAACGTAAAATTGTATTTCTTTTTATTGACCCGGAAGTTCAGGCCCGGGGTATGAACCAGCCGGTCAAATACAAAAGAGTTACTCAGGGTGTCCACCACCTCTTCATATTTGCCGTTATTGCTTTTTTCATAGGTTTGCCGGTCACTGGTACTGCTGTTCCAGGCAATGGAATGACTCAGCTCCATGTAGAAATCCTTCGCCAGGGGTTCCGTGTAAGAAATTTTTGTACTGATCCCTTTGGCGGAATTCTCCCGGGTTTGTTCCTGGTCAATCGTATCCGTACGCTCATGCAGGCCATTGGTATAATACCGGTTCAGGGAATAAAGAAATCCGTTGTTTGAGGAATTGCTCCAGTTGAAATCCGTATTTACGGACAGGGTCCTCGAGAGTTTTTTAAACTTGTGCTTCCACAACAGGGTGGAGTTGAAACTGCTGTTGTCGCCGGTTGAATGGCTGTTCCGGCGGCTGTTATTGATACTGTCCAGTTCTTCCGTCAGCATTTCACTGTAAGAAAAACTACTGGCCGCCGTATTTTTTTTATTAGCCCGCGCTGTCCATTTGAGTGTATTGGCTGAGTCCAGGGTTAAGTCAAGGGTAAGGTTCAGTGCATGCTTGCTGTTGGAATTATAATTGTTGCTGTTGCTCCGGCTGAGCCAGCTGCTGTCCGGTAAAAAAGTACGGGAGAAGACGGAACTGGCCGCGTCAGCGTTTATTTTACTGAATTTATACCCGGAATTGAAGCTTTGTTTAAGATCCTTGCCAAATTTATCGCTGTAGTGAAGCCCGCCATTCGTATTGCGCGGAATACCATTCCTTCCTCCCCAGAAATTTTCATCTGCATCACGGGTCATGTTGATCCACATGCCGCCATCATCCGTTACACCTGTACTCATATTGTCATTGCCTCCATAGTTTTGCGCATCCTGCCAGTCCAGGTTGGTCTGCCCGGTATTGCTCATGATCCCGTAGGCCGCCAGTTTACGCTTGTCTTTAAAGGAATTGATCATGGCGGCATTGTTGTATTTGTCCTTTAATCCTCCGCCCAGTTCCACTTTTCCGAAATAACCTTTCTGCTGTTTCATCTTCAGGTTGATTGTTTTGTCCTTTACCCCGTCATCAATCCCGGTAAATTCCGCCTGGTCGCTTTTCTTGTCAAAGACCTCCACTTCCTTTACGGCATCGGCCCGCAGGTTCCGGGTGGCAATACCCGGATCGCTGCCAAAAAATTCCTCCCCGTCCACCAGTACTTTTTTTACCCGTTCACCCATGGCCGTGATCTTGCCGTCCTTATCCACCGAAATCCCGGGGAGACGCCGCAACAATTCTTCCACATTCGCGCCGGCCCTTACTTTAAAACTGTCGGCCGTATAAACGGTGGTATCCCCCTTGATCCGGATGGGCGTGCCGGTTCTCAGGATCACTTCAGCCAGCAACTTGCTTTTGGGGGTCATGTACAATCTGCCCAGATCCTGTGGAACGCCGGCCTGCAACTGCAGGGTGTCGAAATAATCACCCATATAAGGATGGGTGATCATCAGGATATATCGTCCGCTGTCAACCGGGCCAAGGGTAAACTGGCCGTCCTGACGGGCCCGGGTAAACATAACCAGGACAGAATCTGTTTTCCTCAAAAGAGAGATAACGGCGTTGGCAGGGTTCTTTTTATCGACGGAATCCGTGATCTGCCCTTTAAGAAGGCTGGTCTGGGCATGGGAAAAGAGGATTCCGCATAGCAGCAGCAGGGTCAGGAAGACCTTTTTTTTCATGGCGTGTTGGTTGAGGTTCAGTTTAATGGTTATGGTGGCGCTAATTTCTTATGAAAATTCCGGGAATACACCGCCGTTCGTGTAATTTTAAGTTAAAACACATTAACCAGGAATATATGACAGCCAAAAAGGATAAATCCACAAAAGTCACCCCGGCAAACCAGGCAGAAAAACCGGTTCCGCTGAAGAACAAAAAGGAACAACCGGTGCCTGTCCGGAAAAAGAAATACGAGGAAGAAAATTTCGTGGATACTTCAAGGCCTGTCTGGAACTATTCCATACTTGCGGATGAGGATGTGTCTAACTATCAGCAGGGAACCAATTACCAGCTGTACAAAAAATTCGGTTCCCATTCCATCCAGGTGAACGAGACCTGGGGAATGTATTTCTGTGTATGGGCGCCCAATGCCACCTCGGTATCCGTCAAGGGTAATTTCAATGACTGGAAGGACCATGAATTTGAGCTTTATCCCCGCTGGGACAAGAGCGGGATATGGGAGGGGTTTATCCCGGGATTTAAGCTGGGTGAGGCCTACAAGTATCACATTGTGGGATATGCGAAAAGAGCGCTGGATAAGGGTGACCCTTTTGCCAATTTCTGGGAAAAGCGGCCACAGACCGCCAGCATCACCTGGGATATGTATTATGAATGGAAAGACCAGGACTGGATGAAGAAAAGAAAAAAACACAATTCACTGGATGCCCCCTGGAGCGTGTACGAAGTGCACCTGGCCAGCTGGCAGCGCCCGGATAAAAATGATGAGGAAACCTATAACAGCTACGATGCTATCAGCGACAGGCTGGTGCCCTACCTGAAAGAAACCGGGTTTACCCATGTAGAGTTCATGCCGGTGATGGAGCATCCTTTTGACGGCAGCTGGGGTTACCAGTGTACGGGTTTCTTTGCGGCCACCTCCCGGTTTGGGGATCCGCAGGGGCTGATGCGCCTGGTTGATGCCCTGCACCAGGAAGGGATCGGGGTGATCCTCGACTGGGTACCTTCCCATTTTCCCTATGATGCCCACGGCCTGTTTATGTTTGATGGTACCCATACATACGAGTATGCGGATATGCGGAAGGGATTTCATCCCGACTGGAACAGCTATATCTTTAATTATAAAAGGGGAGAGGTGAAATCCTTCCTGATCAGCAGTGCCCGTTACTGGTTCGACCTCTTTCATATTGATGGTATCCGGGTGGATGCCGTATCCTCCATGCTCAAACTGAATTATTCAAGGGAGCATGGGCAGTGGGAGCCCAATGAACACGGCGGCGACGGCAACCTGGAAGCCATTGCCTTTATCAAGGACCTCAATGAAACAATCTTCCGGGACTTTCCCGATGTGCAAACCATCGCTGAAGAAGCCACCGACTGGCCGGGTGTGAGCAAACCCACCTTTGAAGGCGGGCTGGGATTCGGGATGAAATGGATGATGGGCTGGATGCACGATACCCTGGATTATTTCAAGATCGAACCGGTTTACCGGCAGTTTCACCAGAATAAGTTTTCCTTCAGCATGATGTATTACTATGATGAAAATTTCATGCTGCCGCTGAGTCATGATGAAGTGGTGCACGGGAAAAGCCCGATGATCTATAAACTGCCCGGGGATGAATGGCAGAAATTTGCAAATCTTCGTTTGCTATATACCTATATGTGGACGCACCCCGGCGCAAAATTATTGTTCATGGGAAATGAATTCGGGCAAACGGGAGAGTGGAATTATAAATCAGAACTGCAGTGGGATCTGTTACAATTCGATTGTCACCGGCTACTGAAGGATTGTGTGGGCGACCTGAATAAAATGCTGCGGGCGGAACCGGCCCTGCACCATAACCAGTTCAGCATGGATGGGTTTGAGTGGGTGGACCTGAACCACCGGGCTGAATCGGTGATCGTATTTAAGCGGAAAGGCAAAAAAAAGGGCGATGACCTGCTCGTGATTCTGAATATGACTCCTGTGGTGCGTTACGACTGGCCGGTTGAAGTAATCGGAAAGCCTTATTCGGAAGAAATATTTAATAGTGACAAGACAATATATTGGGGAACCGGCGACGTTTTTAATCCGGATCTGAGGTGTGAACTGATTGACAAGGCTCAAAAAAAATACCGGGTTACCGTAAATTTACCGGCCCTGGCTGGTATTATTCTGAAATAACTACTATTTTGGAATGAAATTGGCTGATAAAGAGCCGGTTAAGGATTGAGTAGTCAACAATCAGGTCTATCTTCGGCAGTTGAAGATCGACGATAGTCCAAAATTCATCCTATGTTAAAGTTATTATTTTCACTTTGTGTGCTCCTGGCCGGCGGGGTTATTCATTCCCAGACCGCGGTGAACACGGTTAATGTCCCCATTGACAGTGCGGGTTTTTTTATGCAAAAAGGCCTGCTGGAAAAACAGAATGGCCGGCGGCTGGAATCCCTGAAAAATTTTGAGAAAGCAGCCCGTTACGATACCGGCAGTAAAGCCATTATCACGGAACTGGCCTCCGCATACCATGACCTGCGAAAATACGGGAATGCGCTGGTCATGTATAAAAAGCTGCTCACCCTCGGGGAGGAAACGCCCGCCCTTTACAAGCAATTGATGCAACTCTGTTTCCAGATGCGGCAGCAGGAAGAAGTAATCCTCTATGCCGGGAAACTTAAAAAAGCAGATCCTGCTGAGAAAGTGAGTTATTATATCGGCAAAGCGAATTACGAAATGGATAATTACGGCGAGGCCCTCAAATACCTGGATGAAGCCGCCAAAGAAGACCCCGCCAATGCGGAAGTACCCTATATGATCGCCCGCAGCTATGCGGATATGATGAATTATAAACTGGCCATTCCTTTCTTTAAGAAAGCGATCGAACTCGATCCCAAACAAAATTACTGGGTGTATGAACTGGGGCTGATCTGTTATGCCATGCACGATGACAAGAATGCCCTGAAATATATCCTGGAAGCAGCGGAAAAAGGTTTGAAAAAAGACGCGGATTACCTGGAAAACCTGGCGATCGCCTACCTGAATGTCGGGCAGTTGGATTCCGGTGTGGCGATGCTGAACGAGATATTAGTGAAAAGGCCCAGCGATTTGAATATTCTGAACATGGTGGCCGAAGCCTACTATTACAAAACCAAATACGACCTGGCGATTGAATACTGGGACCGGGTGCTGGAATATGATAAGGAAAATGCTTCCGCTTTATATATGATAGGGATGAGCTACCAGAAAAAAGGTGGCCGGGAGAATACTGAAAAGGGAATTGCTCTTTGTGATAAAGCCATTGAACTCGATCCGACGCTGGCTTCGTTGAAACAGAAAAAAATGATGGCAGGGCTTTAAGAAGTCGGTAGTCTGTAGTCGGAAGTCAGGGGATTAAAGAAGAAGTTGCCTTATCGGGCAGACAAGTTGATATAAAGCATAAACTTATTTTATAAAAATGCAATCATTTAAAGTGATTGCATTTTTTTGTATACAAGATTAAAGTTATTGGCCAATGCCCCGCAGCCGCGGGTTTAATTAACTTTTTACTTTTCTTAACAGAGGCTGTTGACTACGGACTGCCGACTACAGACTACTCGCTACATCCGCTCCGGTACGCGTATTCCCAGCAATCCCATTGCCGATGCGATCACATTTGAGGTCATCCGGGATAATTGCAGCCTTAACTGTTTCTTTTCTTCTGTCTCCGCATTCATCACCGAATGTTCGGTATAAAACGTATTAAATGACTTGGCCAGGTTGAAAGCATAGATTGCCAGGAGGGACGGGTTATGTTCGGTCACCGCCTGCTCAATAATAGTGGGATACTGCTCAAGCAATACGATTAAATCTTTCTCCAGTTTTAAGAGTGCCGTCTGCCGGTTGCCCGTTGCTGCCTGCTCCCCGCCTTTTCTCAGAATAGATTTTATCCGCGCATGGGTATACTGCACAAACGGGCCGGTAAATCCATGGAAGTCGATGGACTCTTCCGGGTTGAAGATCATCCGCTTTTTGGGGTCTACCCGCAGGAGGAAAAACTTCAGGGCCCCGAGAGCAATAATATCATATAGTTCCTTCAGCTCTGCCCCGGTGAAATCTTTCACTTTGCCAAGTTCTTCCGTTTTCTGCCGGGCTACATTCACCATTTCTTCAATCAGGTCATCCGCATCCACCACAGTGCCTTCCCGGGTTTTCATCCGGCCGGTCGGAAGTTCCACCATGCCATAGCTGAGATGGTAAATGCCTTCCGCCCCGGGTATGCCGAGTTTTTCGCAAATCAGTTTGAGTACCTTAAAGTGATAATTCTGTTCATCCGCCACCACATAAATACTTTGTTCGCAACCGAATTCTTCCTGTTTCCGGGCCGCCAAGCCAATATCCTGGGTGATATAAACGGCTGTTCCATCCTTACGCTGCACTACTTTTTCATCCAGGCCATCGGCCGTGAGATCGATCCAGACACTGCCATCTTCTTTTTTAAAAAACACTTTTTTTGCAAGCCCGGTTTCCACTGCTTTTTTGCCGAGCAGGTAGGTTTCACTTTCAAAATAGGTTTTATCAAAATCACTGCCAATCCGTTTGTAGGTTACCTCAAAGCCCTCGTAAACCCAGCTATTCATCATCTTCCACAGTTCAAGTACTTCGGGCTTTCCTGCCTCCCAGTCCACCAGCATTTGCTGCGCGGCTTTCATGATCGGAGCCTGTTTTTCCGCTTCTTCTTTGGGGAGCCCTTTTTCAATTAATTCAGCCACCTGTTTTTTATGCTCGTTGCCGAACCGGACATAATAATCACCGACAAAATGGTCCCCTTTAATACCTGTACTTTCCGGGGTGGCTCCATTGGCAAACAATTGCCAGGTCACCATGCTTTTGCAGATATGTATACCCCGGTCGTTGGATATACAGGTTTTGTGAATTTCGTAGCCGTCATATTTCAGGATCTCCGCCACACTCCAGCCCAGGAAATTATTCCGTAGGTGACCCAGGTGCAGGGGCTTGTTGGTATTGGGGGAAGAGTATTCCACCATCACTTTTTTCCCATTGGCAGGCCGGCTGCCGAATTTCGGATTGGCATACTGTGCCTGGAGTATGTTCAGCCAGTATGCATCGGTGATAGTCAGGTTTAAAAAGCCTTTGATCAGATTGTACCCGCTGAAAAGATCCGGGTGTTTTTGCAACAGCATCCCGCCGATCTCGTTGCCCAGTTGTTCCGGCGATTTTTTCAGTTGCTTTACTAAAGAAAACAGGACCAGGGTATAATCGCCTTCAAATTCAGGTTTGGTTGTATTAATGGTCAGGTCAGCATCATTATAGTCCTGCCCGTACAATCCGGAAAGGGTGCTAATGATCAGGGGCTTTATTTTGCTTACAATACTCATTTTCTTGCTTTGGAAGGGCAAATCTACGGAAATGGGGTGAGGGTTGAGGCGCTGTTGCCTACTACCCACTACCCACTACCTACTACCCACTACCTACTTCCTCCTAACTATTAACTATATTTGCCCCCGCCAATGCGAAAACACCTCCATAGCGCTCGTGACCTGATCCTGCCTGTTATAGACTTTTTCTATCCGCCCTTTCGCCGGCTGATGAATCAGCAAACCTTTCGTTACGCGGCTTCCGGTGGCGGGAACCTGCTGCTGGGTTTTATGATCTATACCGTCAGTTTCAAGTATCTTTTCAGGGAGCAGGATTTCCATTTTGGTTTCTACGCATTCAAGGCGCACGTAGCCGCTCTTTTCATTTCCTTCTGCATTACATTCCCGATCGGCTTTTTTATGTCAAAATACGTGGTATTCAGTGATTCGAAAATGAAAGGCCGTATCCAGTTGTTCCGGTATTTTATGGTTTGTATGTTCAACCTGGCACTGAACTATATTTTACTGAAAATATTGGTGGAAAGGCTGGGCCTGGATGCCATACTTTCACAAGTCATAACGATCGTGATCGTGGTGGTGTTCAGTTACCTCGCCCAGCGCAATTTTTCTTTCAAAGCCACAGTTGCCGGAGAAGAAGAATGAGGCCGGCCGGTCCGGCTTACAAACTTAAACTTCCCGCATCCACTTTTACGGACAGATCACCCTCGCAGTTACTGCGGATCACGAGGTACTGCTGCATCGGGTACATCCGGATCAGGCGGATATCCCGGATCGCCCCGTTGCTGCGGATCCCCTTCATCCATTCCTGGTTCAGCCGGGTATTGATGCTGACTTTGGCGGTATCGATATAAGGCCCCAGTTCAAACCGGGCAAACTGGGCAATTTTTTTGGTGATCTTTTTATCAAAAAGCCAGCCGGCCGAACCCAGCAGGAAGTTCTTTGTTTTAATATCAAAATCCATATTCATCACCTCGAGCATACGGTGCGCAGTATCGTAGGCAGGAGTACCTGCCACGAAGATCGTCCCGGTATTGGTCCCGGAAAAATGAATCCGGATGATCAGTTTTTCAAAACCCCCGCCATAGATTTTGCAACTGTCGATAATGAATTTTTTCTTCACAAAAGCTTTCTTGAAATCAATCGTGGTTCCCGCCAGTTGCTGGTTCATGATCCGGCTCAGGGAATCATAGTTCAATACCGCGTCCAGGAAGATCGAAAAACCCTGGCGGGCGGCGGAATTGCTGATATGAGGAACGGGAGAAATGGTTTCTTCCGGTTTTTCAAAACTGATGACGGGCCTGGCAGAAAGTCCCAGCAAAACATTCAGCGAATCATTCTGGGTATAGAGCCGGTTGACATGCACTCCCTTCGGGTTGATCCTTAACCAGCCTAGTCCATAAATATCATAGGCCTTATTCAGCTGGTCCCATACTTTTTGTAGCTGGGGTTTCAGGTCAGTAGTTGCAAAATTTTTATCCAGGTCTTTTTTAGCAGCGTCCAGTTCGGCCACCAGTCCCTTCATTACCTGGCTGGTGACATTTTGCCCCCAGAAACAAACCTCGCATTTGTCCAATGGCTGGGGCTCATTCCGTTTGATGTCCAGTTTTACTTTGTAATTGGTCATCAGGGAAAGAGTATTGCTGAAGGAAACATTCACTTTCCGTTCGGGCTCATCAAAGCCGCAACGGCAGGGTGGGGTCCAGGGAGAGAGGATAATTCCATTGGCACAGGCCCTTGTGGAGCCGATGATTTTATAATACCCGGTAAAACCAAGATTTAACGACAGGCCCGATGCTTTCATCTGCAGCTTGCTTCTCCGGAATACATATTTATACCGGGTATCGCAAGCCTCCTGCACCCAGCCATCGGGGTAACCGGCCGAAGTAAAAAGAGTGTCCACGCTTTTCTCAGCCATGGCATAAACCGGCTTCAGGTCCACCTGGATGGGAATATTGAGTTCGGAATCGGGGAGAGAATCCAGTTTGAAATTCCCGGGTGAAAGATCCGGGTTGGCCGGGTCGATCTGCTGGGCCGGTACAGCCACCGCAAACTGCAGGCAGCTGAATAACAAAATCAGTTTTCCTTTCATAGCGTTTGAGTCAGCCAAAAGTAATTAAAGAAAGGAAAAAGAACTGTGAGGATTTGGTTAAGGATGATGGTGACTGGAAGCTGGATTCTGGATGCTGGATTCTGGATGCTGGTGCTATTTACTAACTGTCAACTACCAACTGTCAACCTCTCTCACAAATTCCGCGGATTCTTCCATTGTTTACCCAATCTTTCAAGGGTGCCGGTAATCCGTATTTCCCGGGTTTCTTCCCTTTTCGCCGTCACGATCCATTCGATGTATTCTTTTTTATGACTGAAAGCCAGTTTATTAAAATAATCAAGGAGGCTTTTGTTTTTCCTTAATGCTGCCGCCAGGTCATCCGGCAGTTTCACTTCTTTGGTTTGAGGATCCACCCAACGGAAAATCTCTCTTTCCGCTTTGGGTTGGGCTTCCTTCTTTTTATCGGCCTCCGTTTTTGCCCGGAAACCAAATGCACTCCAGGTCTCGTTAAAGGAGATCAGGCTGATCCAGGTAAGTTTATCGCCTTCCGCCAGCAGGCAGTCCCAGCCTTTGTCGCGGGTCAGGTCGGTTTGAATTTTTGAACTACCCTTGGGATAATAGACCCATACGGTGACTTCCGGCTTCAGCAGCTTCATTACCTTGTTCATTTCTTTTTCCAGTTGGGCTTTATTCCGCACAAACCAATGCAACTGGTTATATTCTTTTCCGCTGCCGGTGATTTTTACTACGGCAGGCAGTCCATGTAACCCTTTTTTAAAATCAGCCGGGGCATGCAATGTACGCAAGGTGGATTGGGGTCTGATCCTGAGCTTGTCAGCTATTGAAGTAGCCATGCTGATGGTTTTATCAACAAATGTAAGATTCCTGCCCTACGGTTTTATTTAAATTTGTTTTTCATAGATTTCCGGGAATAAAGGAACTTTAGAATCTAAACCTCAGGTCATGAAAATAGTATTAACCCTCCTTGTCTGCTCATTTTTATTTTTACCTTTCGCAACAACAGCCCAAAATGAACCCTCGCCGGAAGCGGAAGCATTTTATAAAAATGCGATGGCTGCGATCAATGCAAAGCATGTAAAGTGGATAAAAACCACCGCGGTGGAAGTGAATGAAAAAAAACTATCGGAGGCTGATGTAATGACCCGGGCAAAGTCTTACGGCGCATTGGGTAATATGAACAGCCAGGATATAGAAGCAATTGCTTTTCTTGTTCTGATGCAGGCTTCTAAGAGTGCGCAGGAAGACCTGAAAGCTATCATGGCAAATGTTAAGTCCGTCAATGAACAAAAGGCGAAACTGCGGAATGCTATGAATAAAATAAACAGCAGCCGTTCCATCAGCAATATGCAACTGGATTCTTTCAGCCTGGTAATAAACCAGACGAATGCGCTGCAAAAACGTAATAATCCTGATACGGTAAAACTGGCAAAGCCTGCTTCTGTAAGGAGGACAGTAACCAAAAAGGAAATAGATGCAACGGTGGAGAAAATGAAAAGCAGCCTTGACTCCATGAGTGAGATGGGAGAGATGGAATCACTCCGCCTGCAATCGGCCATGGACAGGATGAGTAAGGCGATGAGCATCCTGTCTAATCTTCTCAAAAAGATACATGACACGCAACAAAGCATCATCCAAAACCTGAAATAAAGGCACCCGAAAAAGCTGTTTAATAAACCAAAGCAATTACCCAGTTACCTAGTCAACTTGTTAACTTATTGACCTGTCAACCAACCCCCTTTCTCCAAAACCTGCCAATTTTTCACATTTTCCCCTCACGGCACAATGATTGACAAGCATAGGCGAACCCGCCTGCCGCCAGGGAGGCATCAAAACAAAGAATCATGGGAAAGATCATAGGAATCGACTTAGGAACCACCAATAGCTGCGTTTCCGTTATGGAAGGGAACGAGCCCGTGGTCATCGCCAATGACGAGGGACGCCGTACAACCCCGTCTGTAGTGGCTTTTTTGAAGAATGGCGAACGTAAAGTGGGTGATCCGGCCAAACGCCAGGCCATCACCAACCCCCATAACACCATCGCCTCCGTGAAGCGTTTTATGGGCCGCCAGTTTGACGAAGTGACCGAAGAAATCAGTCACTGGAGCTATAAAGTGGCAAAAGGTGACAATAATACCGTACGGATTGACATAGATGGCAGACTGTACACTCCGCAGGAAATCAGCGCCATGGTGCTCCAGAAAATGAAAAAAACGGCCGAAGATTACCTTGGGCAGGAAGTAACCGAAGCGGTGATCACTGTACCGGCCTATTTTAATGATGCCCAGCGCCAGGCTACTAAGGAAGCCGGGGAAATCGCCGGTTTGACCGTCCGCCGGATCGTGAACGAACCGACCGCGGCCGCACTGGCTTATGGCCTTGATAAGGCAAAACACGACCAGAAGATCGCCGTATTCGACCTCGGCGGGGGGACTTTTGATATCTCCGTACTTGAACTGGGAGATGGCGTATTTGAAGTAAAATCCACCAATGGGGATACCCATCTTGGCGGTGACGACTTCGATAAAGTGGTCATGGACTGGCTGGCCGATGAATTTAAAAAGGATGAAGCCATCGACCTTCGTAAAGACCCCATGGCTCTGCAGCGTTTGAAAGAAGCCGCTGAAAAAGCCAAAGTGGAATTGTCTTCCTCTTCTGAAACAGAAATTAATCTTCCTTATATCACCGCAGTGGATGGCGTGCCCAAACACCTGGTAAAGAAATTGAGCCGGGCCAAATTTGAAGCCCTGGCCGACAATCTTTTTGCCCGCTGCCTGAAGCCTTGCGAAGCGGCCCTGAAAGATGCCGGTCTCAGCACTTCCCAGATCGATGAAGTGATCCTCGTGGGCGGTTCTACCCGGATCCCGAAAGTGCAGGAGATCGTGGAAAAATTCTTCGGTAAGAAACCCAACCGTGGTGTGAACCCGGATGAAGTGGTGGCCGTGGGTGCTGCCATTCAGGGCGCGGTGCTGACCGGTGAAGTAAAAGATGTATTGCTGCTCGACGTTACCCCGCTCTCTCTTGGTATCGAAACCATGGGTGGTGTAATGACCCCGCTGATCCCCAGCAATACCACGATCCCGACCAAGAAATCAGAAGTGTTCTCTACCGCCAGTGATAACCAGCCCGGGGTACAGATACATGTACTGCAGGGGGAACGGAGTATGGCGAAGGATAATAAAAGCCTTGGTATTTTCAACCTCGATGGTATTCCCCCGGCCCCCCGTGGTGTACCGCAGATCGAAGTGATCTTTGATATTGATGCCAACGGGATCCTGCATGTAACGGCCAAGGATAAGGGCACGGGTAAGGAACAAAAGATCCATATCGAAGCCGGTTCCGGCCTGAGCAAGGATGAAGTGGAAAAAATGAAAGCCGAAGCCAAGGCTAACGAAGCCGCCGATAAAGCCGAAAAAGAAAAAGTGGAGAAACTGAACCAGGCCGACAGCCTCGTATTCCAGACCGAAAAACAATTAAAAGAATACGGGGAGAAGATCCCCGCTGATAAGAAAGGCGCGATCGAACAGGCTGCAGAGAAACTGAAAGAAGCTCATAAAGCTCAGGATCTCGCTGGTATTGATACCGCCATGGCCGCACTCAACGCCGCCTGGACCGCCGCCAGCGAAGACATGTACAAATCTACCCAGGAAGGGGGGGCAGGTGCTCAGCAAGCCGGGCCCGATGGTCACACGCATACAACTGATGCCGGTGCGGGGAGTACAGATAATGTTACGGATGTGCCGTATGAGGAAGTGAAGTAAGTTGCAGGTTATACGTTTTAAGTTATAAGTGAACAGCCCCTGGATCTTGCAGGGGCTGTTTTATTTTACGGGCCTTGCAATTCCCTGCCGGGTTGGGAGAAGCCAGACCGGCATTAAACAGGCCAGGTATGCGGGTTTACAATTCTTCAGCCGTATTGCAGGTTAATGTCTTCCGTCATAAGCTGTTCAGCTAACTATTCCCAATCGTTGTGTCTATCAGATCTTGCCCAGCTCCAGTTCTGAAAAATCCGCCAGGCGGCCGAGTTTCAGATCCGCTGCGTCCCATCTTGCCTGTTCATACTGTGCAGCAGCGGGTACCACCACGCATTTCATACGGGCTGCTTTGGCGGCGATCAGTCCGTTAAAGGAATCTTCGAAAGCAATACATTCAGTGGGACGGCAATTCAGCGCTTCCGCACAATCCAGGTAAACCTGCGGGTGCGGCTTACCGTAAGGAAGAAATTCGGCTGATGCTACTGCCTGAAAAGTGTTTTCCAGGTTTAGTTTTTTTATCACAACTTCCACCAGTGACAGCGGGGAGGAAGTAGCCAGCCCGATCCGGTAGTTATGTTGGCGGAAAAAATCGATAATTCCGGCTACACCCGGGAAAGGTTTCCCATACAAACCTGTTTTCTCAATAGCTTTCCGGATGATCAGTTCAACCGCTTCCGGGGCCTGGCTGTGGGGAATACCGAAATGCCGGAACCAATGGTCCACCCATTCCTCCGTGCGCAACCCGGTACTGGAATGGTATTGGTCACTGCTGAGGGATACCCCAAAATGTTCCAGGGTCTCTTTTCCTGCCTCCTGCCATAAGGGTTCGCTGTCGATCAGCACCCCGTCCATATCAAAAATCACGGCTTTGTACTGCATCCTGCAAACATTCAACTTGCCGGGCAACTTACCAAATTCTTTTATTCAGGAGTCAGAAAGCATTCAGTTGTGTATGTTGATTACTTTCATCCGGTTACTTCCGGTTGGGTGAGAGCATGTATTTTTTCAAAAAGGTTTTCGTTGTTTATTTAAGATCTCTGCAAAACTATTGTCCGTTTGTTAATAAAATGGCTGGTAAATAGTACCCCCTTTTTTC
>JBBIGW010000016.1:0-39076 GCA_037447355.1 Bacteroidia bacterium
CGTAATTGCCTTTGGTCACCTGGATTTTGGTCTTGCCATCCAGGCTGTAGAGGTATAAATGTTTATAGCCGTTCATCTCGCTGGTAAAAAGAAAATGCTGACCGTCTTTGAGGAACCACCAGTCATCATTGATCTCGACATAATATTTGTTGGTTTCCTGGTAGAGCAGGGTACTGGCCCCGGTAACCGCATTGGTGGCCAGGAGTTTCAGGTCATTCTGGTGGCGGTTCATCCAGTAAACAACCAGTGTGTTGTCATCCCGGGTCCATTTGATACGAGGGATATAAATATCGCCTTGTTCGTACTGGGCTTTGGCTTTTGTCCGGTTGGCCACGTCATAGATATAGATGTCCACATTGGAATTGCCATCCCCGGCCTTGGGGTATTTGTACCGGTAGTCTTTGTTGTGAGCATTGTCATAGAGAGTCAGGTTGTAATCCTTTACCTGGCTTTCATCAAACCGGTAATAGGCCAGGTAATTTCCTTTGGGACTCCAGTCATAGGCACGGGTGAATTCGAATTCTTCCTCATACACCCAGTCACAGTTACCGTTGATAACCCCGTTCCATTTCCCATCGGTGGTAACGGCCGTGGCTTTGGCGGTTGCGATATCGTAGATATATAAATTGTTTGCTTTTACATATGCGATCTTGCTGCCATCTGGTGAGAAGCCGGGATGAAGCAGTTTCTCTTCTTCCAGTTTACTGAGTTTGCCACTGGCTTCGTCAAAGAGATACACAAATGATTTGGAAGAACGGCGATAGATCGGTTCAGTCCCTTTTTTCAGGAGCCAGAGGCCGGCATGGGAAGGGTTGGCGATTTCCTCATCGGGGTGTCCGAAGGGGTTTCCGTTTTCATCTTTCAGACCGTCAGTTTTCAGTTCAGGTTCCTTCTTCGTGCTGTCGAAGACGGCAGGTACAAATTCACCGCGGAAAGTGCCTTTCTTATAAATATCTTCTAAAGTGATCGGCTTGGTTTGTGCCATGGCCGCAAAGGGCAACAGGAGCAGCAGCAGAAAGAGCTTACGCATAATGAGATAATTTTGATAGGGTAAATGTAGGGGAAAGGGGGGGAATGAAAGATACCGCAGGTGGAAAAGTTGACGGCCAGTTAGGTTGAATGGTTGAATGGTTAAAAAGTTGACAAGGACGAGCGTACCTGTCAACCTTTCAACTTGCCCCCCCCAAAAAAAAGAGGCTGTCCCTTTTAAAGAACAACCTCCTGCATATTGTAATCACCCGTTTACTTATTTTCCGCCATATCGGGAATGGCTTCTACCTTGTATTCCCCGGCATCCAGTTTTTTCTTGGTTTCCGAGAAGGCTTTCAGGGTCAGTTCGATGTCCTCGTCCGTATGGATGGCGGAGGGGATCAGGCGATAGATGATATGCCCTTTCGGGATCACCGGGTACACCACGATGGAGGCGAATATGCCATAGTTTTCCCGCAGGTCCATCACCATAGCGGTGGCTTCGGGCACATCTCCTTTCATATATACAGGGGTTACCACGGAATCCGTATTCCCGATATCAAATCCTCTTTCCTTTAAGCCATTCTGCAATTTCCGGGCATTGCTCCAGAGTTTTTCTTTCAGTTCCGGGCGGGTACGCAGCAGCTCCAGTCTTTTCAGGTTACCGATCACTAAAGGCATGGGTAAACTTTTGGCGAAGATCTGGGAGCGGATATTGTACCGGATATAATCAATGATGGTCTTTTTACCGGCCACAAAGGCACCGATTGAGGCCATTGATTTGGCAAAAGTGGAGAAGTAGAGGTCGATATCATCCTGGCAGCCCTGTTCTTCACCGGCGCCGGCTCCTGTTTTACCCAGGGTCCCGAATCCGTGTGCATCGTCCACCAGCAGGCGGAACTCGTATTTCTTTTTCAGGGAGGTGATCTCTTTCAATTTGCCCTGGTCACCGGCCATGCCAAATACACCTTCCGTAATCACCAGGATACCGCCGGCTTTTTGTTTTTCAACCAGGGCGGTAGCACGTTGCAATTGTTTTTCGCAATCTTCCAGGTCATTGTGTTTAAATACAAACCGGTGGCCGGGGTGCAGGCGAACCCCGTCAATGATACAGGCATGACTTTCGGCATCGTACACGATCACATCATGACGGCTGCAAAGCAGGTCGATGATGCTCACCATACCCTGGTAACCATAGTTCAGCAGGGCGGCGTCTTCCTTATGCTCAAAAGCAGCAAGTTCTGCTTCTAATTGTTCATGCAGGTTACTGTTGCCACTCATCATCCGGGCGCCCATCGGGTAGGCCAGTCCGTAAGTGGCGGCCCCTTCAGCATCTGCTTTTCTCACTTCGGGATGGTTGGCCAGTCCCAGGTAATTGTTCAGGCTCCATACAATCATGTCTTTGCCCCTGAATTTCATGCGGCTGTTGATTTCCCCTTCCAGTTTCGGGAAAGCAAAATAACCATGGGCCCTTTCACGGTGCTGGCCAAGAGGGCCGGCATTCTTCAATAAACGGTCGAAAATATCTGCCATATCTGCTTGTTTTTTAATGAGTATTGTTAGAAAATCCTTGCTCTTTGTCTGGTAAAGAATGCGGCAAAGGTAAGGTTTTCAGCGGTTTGCAGCACCTGATCTTTGTTATAAAACAGGGGTTTGGGAATGAGGGAGTTAGTTGGCTGGTTAGTGGTCTGTAGTTAGATGTCAGGAGTCGGGTCCATTCGGCTTCGGGTATAAGACCCACAGTCCGTAGTCCACGGTCCACAGACAACTGCTTGCATCTTTGTAGCAAAGACGGGCTCACAATTTACAGTTCGCCGCTCATAACTCGCCGCTCATAGCTCGTCGCTCATTCGCTCTCAGCCGGTCATCCAGCATTTTCTCAAAACAAACACTGGATTCCACATTTTCATATTGCCCGTAGTTGGGGATATGGGAATAGCCTCTTCGTTCATACAGAAGAATGGCTTCAGGCAGCCGGATACTGGTTTCTAAAATACAGCGCCGGTATCCCAGTTCCCGGCACCAGTATTCCAGCTCACTGAGTACAAGAGTAGCAATCCCTTTTCCACGCTGATCGGGCAGGACAAACATTCTCTTTACTTCCATGGTATCTGCCGTGTATTCTTTTACAGCACCACAGCCTGCGGGTATGCCGTCCTGGTAAGCAATGACTGCATGTTTAATCGTATCGGTCTTGTTAAACTGCGCAAAGAAACTGTGTTCTTCTCCGTCCACCATCCGCAGGTGCGCATCCAGCCGGCTGACGAGCGACCGGAAATCCGGGTTCTCAGAATTGGTTCGGGTGAGGGTTGTCATAGAAGTGAGTTATATCAAACAGATCAAATGGAGGAATCGGAGCAGGATCAAATGTAATTAATTCATATTGCCAGGCCCGGGTTGTACGGGGATTATCAATTTGGCGGCACAGTTTTTTTATTTTGAAGTACCGCACCCGGGTTAAAAAAAAGATATTGGTTTTTTATACTGGTTCAGGAGTAATGCTTTGTAGAAAGTTCTTCCACTAATTGTTCAGACAGATTTTCTTCCACCAGTTGCGATGACCCGACGCAAAGGGCACCGCAAAGGGTTCCATATCGCATACATTCGCGGGTGGTTTTACCCTTCAGCCAGGCATAGAGGAAACCTGCAAAGTAATTATCCCCCGCGCCGTTCGAATCCACCAGGGGAAAACCGGTCAGCGCCGGTTCGTAAAGCCATTCATTTTCCGCTGTAAGGGCAGTGGAGCCCTGTTTTCCATGGGTGCATACGACCAGCTTTTTGCCGGTCTGCACCAGTCGCTGCATCGTGATCTTATAATCCGGCAGGTTGTCGGAACTCAGGAAGACCGTATCCGCCGCGGTTATGAAAGGTTCGTGATAGGGATTGCCATCGGTATAATCATGCAGGTCGGTCCAGACCGGTTTTTCATAAGCAGTTAACAGGGGAACCAGGTCTTTGCAATAAGCGATAATGTTCAGCACCAGCAATTCGCTTTTGGCAAGTTGTGCTTCAATCAGGGGCATATTGAAAGCCGGATGTTCGGATGAGGTCCTGATAAAAATCGAAATCCGGTTTCCCTCCGCATTCATCAGGTTGAAATGACGTTCGGTACCCGCCGGATCAATATCATAGATGAAATCCACTCCCGAATCCTGCAGGTGCTTTATAATATGTTTCCCGTAGTGATCATCCCCGAGCAAGGAGTACAGGGTGCCGGGCACCCCCAGTTTTTTTAAACAAAGGGCCTTGCCTGACCCGGTGGATCCGGTGGTTTCCTGGAAACGGGCCTGGTGGATCGTCTGGGGCAGGGGTTGGGGAAAAGAGTCGAGGTAAACTATATGATCGAATGTGGTACCTCCGAGTATCAGTACATGGGACATGACAGAAGTTTATATAATTATGTTTACTTATGAAATTAGGAATTTATCGGGCTGCCCGGATTGTCCTGGAATAAAATTGAGAAACTACCGGGTAAGGGAATCCGCCCCCCGTTTTGCCCGTTCCTGTTTTACGATAAACTTTTCCAGCGGGCCCGTGACCGGTTGGCTGTCCTGCTGATATTTTTCCATTACCCGGAGGGTTTGAACCAGTTTTACGGCCGTATGGAGATCAGCCAGTGCATTCTTGTTGTGGTCAATTATATTCAGCAATTGCTCCGGGTGGTTTACCGCATTTTTATACCGGGAAAGGCTGCTGCGGATCAGTTCCCTGATTCGCTCCTTCAGCAGGGAATCGTTGATGAGGGAAATATGTTTTTCTGTTGCCTGGTAATAGGAGTTGTTCTTATTGTTAAACCGGTTGAAGTTTTCCGTGGAATCGCTTTCCCCAGCCTGCAGTTCACTGATCTGTTCCTCCATTCTTTTCAGTGCGGGATCTTTCTCCGCAATTTCTTGGTAGAGTTCTTCCACCAGGTCACCCGGGCCTCTTTTGGTTAACTCAATTGAATAGGAGCTCTTTTCTGTTTCCAGGGCCTTTGGTGTTTCGGGTTGCCGGGGCTCTTTGTGGTTGGTGTTGGAACAAGCGCAGAGCAGGCAAAACAGTGCTGCGAGGGTAAAAATCCGGGTATACATAGCAGGGGTTTTTGTATAAATGTAGAGCCAAACGGGGGCTGATTCCACATTAACCTGGTCAGTTTAACAGAATAATATAAGGATAACGGTGGAACTATGCTTTGAATTTCCCGCGCAGTCCATATACCATCATGGTTACTGCAACGATCATGGTGAGACCGACTAAAATAAAGCCGGCTGCGACGATATTTTCCTGCAGGCGGGTCCCTGTATATCCGGCCCCTGCTATCGGTGTGATCCGGGAGGTACCCAGCACGGCGGCCAGCAGGGTGAAGAACCAGTTGGAGAAAGTACCGTACAGCAATAACCAGCCTGCAGTTTGCCGGGCTCCGGCGGACAATTTCAATTCGTCCCAGAGAAATCCCGCGGCCACGAGAAGCAGGCCGTTCATCACGCCTTCCAGGTGGGAGGAGAGTGCCATACGGGGATTTTTAAAATTCATCAATACAAGCCCGGTGATCAGTCCCAGCAGGAACAGGAACATACCAAGCATTTTGAGACGGCGGGAAAAGGAATTGACCATGTGTACGCTTTAAATCTGTGGTTAGAATTTTTGAAGAGGAAACCCAGTCAAACAGATTACGGGTAACGCAGACTCTGTACCTGCTGCCGGTAAGAGGTCTCTTCAGACTAATTTAAGAATAAATAGTTGAAGGCAAGGGGAATTATTTAGCGGTATTCACCGGTGCTGCAGTGGATTGTTCAGGAACTACCGTAGGCCAGGAAAAATGAAATCAGCCCGGTGATTGCTATCGTTGCCGTCATCCTGTCTTCACGTATTGAAAATACCTTTCGGACAGGTTGCCGGCAAATGGAATAGAGTGTTCCTGAAAGAAAAATCAGCTGGGGCAGGAGGGTGAATACAGGAGGTTTTGCCCTGATTATGTCAAAAAATTCATTACCTGAAGGTTTCCATAAAAGCGATTGAGTAAGGATCCATAGCATATTGACGATAATAAAAACCAGGTAGATAACCAGCAAGGTCCAGCCGGTGCTTTTTTTTCTCCAAAAAGCAAAAAGAGCCAAAGGCAGCAAGATAAGCGGGAAAAAATATAAAATAGTAACAAAGGGGAATTTTCCGACATCTTTCGCAATGGCGATATGCATTCGAAGTTCGCTAAAAACCATGTACAGGAAGATTCCCCCGAAGACCAGTACAATCAGCCGGATGATTTTTTCAGGTGATGGCAGCCCGGATTGAACCGGGTTCAGTGTCTCCAGCAATGAGTATCCGGACATTTTTATTTTGTCTTCAATCTCCTTAGCCTTTTCTTTTTTCTTGGTTTTTTCTGCCTGCACGATGATCAGGGATTGCCTGGCTGCTGCTTTATCCTGTTCAGAGAGTTGCCTGTCCGCCCATTCCTTTCTTGCCGCTTCCAGGGCAGATGGCTGGTAATCGGCGGGGTTTTCCAGTATACTCAGCAGTTCTGTGTTGCTGATTGTTTTATAATATTCGCTGAAATTGTTAGCAGCCGGCATGGATTAATTTTTCTCCCGGTTTTTGTAATGAGCAGAGATATGATAAAGGAACTGCCATAGACGGGCACTGAATAAAGATACAGGGATGAAAATAAAATTTTCCGGGTGCCGGTTAAAATTGTAAAACTGCTCTTATTTTCTGTTCCCTTTTTTTTAAAACGGATTCATTGGGAATGATCCTCCCCAATTTCGGGTATACCAAACCGGCAGATTCCAGCAGATTCCCGCAAAGACCTGAAAAATATCAGCAATTTATATAACAAATTATCCACATGCGAAACTTTCCGGGTAATAATACGAACAATAGTTCAGCCGACTAATTTATATTCGGCGACTTGAATCAATTTACACACCAAACCACATTTTATGATGAAAAGACTCGCCTTGCTTATGCTGTCCTGTACCTGGATCTATACAGTGACGGCACAACAGAGAAACTACTGGTCCCAGCATCCGGCTGCAGACCGGATCACAACAGACAAAGCGGTAGCCCGCTTGTCCTTTCCCCAAACATTCCGGTTATTTGACCTGGTACCCGGCCAGCTCAGGCAGGACCTGTTCACGGTACTGGGAACTACTTCCCGTCATGCTGCCGTGATCACCCTTCCCAATGCCAACGGGCAACTGGAAGATTTCGAAGTATTCGAAGCATCCAATTTTGAACCGGATCTCCAGGCACGCTTTCCTGAGATCAGGGCTTTTTCCGGCCGCGGTATTACAGACCCTTCGGCTACCCTGAAACTGAGTTATTCTCCACAGGGTATTCAAACCATGGTGTTCAGGACGGAGAAGGAAAATGAGTTCATTGAACCTTATTCTGCCGATCATCTTGTGTACGCGGTGTCTAAATCACAGCGTACCCGGGGCGACCTGCCCTGGACCTGTTCCACGGTGGACAGGCAACTGGCAACCGGCCTGCATACCGGTCTTCTCAATACAGGTGTTACAGCCCGTTCCGGTGCTGATCTGAAAACCATGCGCCTGGCGCAATCGGTGACAGCCGAGTATTCGAATTATTTTGGCGCCACCAGTGCCGCGCAGGTAAACCTCGTACTCGCGGGGATCAATGCAACCCTTACCCGTTGCAACGGGGTATATGAAAAAGACCTGGCGGTTCACCTGAACCTGATTGCGGCAACGACCAATGTCATTTATTACAATGCGTCCACCGACCCGTATTCTCCTGCCAGTACCGGTACCGGCGGCACCTGGAATACGGAATTGCAGAACACCCTGACTTCTGTTATCGGGGAGGCAAATTATGATATCGGACACCTGTTCGGCGCTACCGGCGGCGGCGGGAATGCCGGCTGTATCGGTTGTATCTGCACCAACGGGTCCAAGGGAAGCGGTTATACCTCACCGGCAGACGGGATTCCCCAGGGGGATAATTTTGATATTGACTATGTCGTACATGAAATGGGGCACCAGATGGGGGCCAACCATACTTTCTCCATGAGCAATGAAGGTACCGGGGTGAATAAGGAACCCGGTTCCGGTATTACCATTATGGGTTATGCCGGTATCACCAGCCAGGACCTGGCACCGCATTCTTTTGATTTCTATCACCAGGCGTCTATCGCGCAGATACAGGCGAACCTGGGTACCAAGACCTGTCCGGTAACCACCTCCGTTGCAGCCAATAATGCCACACCGGTTGTTTCCGCAGGCGGCAATTTTACGATTCCCGTCAGCACGCCTTTTGCACTGACCGGTTCAGCCACCGATGCCAATGCAGGTGATGTGCTGACTTATTGCTGGGAACAAAATGATAATGCGTCTTCCACCCAGACCGGTGCGAGCAGTGTGGCCAGCGCCACAAAGGCCACGGGTCCTAACTGGATTTCCTTCCGCCCGGTATTATCCCCGACGCGGTATTTCCCCAAAATGGAAACCATCCTGGCCGGGGGGTTAGTATCCGGTCCGCTGACCGGCGGAGATGCAGGCGCAAATACAGAAGCATTAAGCTCTGTTTCAAGAACCCTGAATTTCCGCTTAACCGTAAGGGATAATGCGGTCTACAGTTCCACCGCCCCGGTGAGCGTGGGCCAGACTTCTTTTGCGGATATGGTCGTAACGGTGAGCAACACCTCCGGTCCCTTCCAGGTCTCAGCGCCTAACACCGCGGTTTCCTGGGCGGGCAATTCATCCCAGACCATTACCTGGTCGGTTGCGAATACCACGGCTGCGCCCGTTAGTTGTGCCAATGTAAAAATTTCCATTTCCACCGACGGCGGTACTACCTTCAGCACCCTGGTGGCCAGTACCCCCAACGACGGTACGGAAGCCGTTACGATTCCCAATACACCCAGCACCACGGCGAGAATTAAGATTGAAGCAGTAGGAAATATCTTCTTTGATATTTCCAATACCAACTTCACGATTACATCGGGCACCGGTTGCGGGGCCCCTGCCGGATTAGCTTCTTCTGCCATTAGCACCACCGGCGCTACGGTCAGCTGGACAGCGGTAAGCGGCGCCCTGTCTTACGATGTGGACTACAAACTGAATACATCCGCTACCTGGACCAATGCGGCCACCGGTACCACGGCTGTTTCCGCTGCACTGAGCGGGCTGACCAGTGGTTCTCTCTACGACTGGAGAGTAAGGACCAATTGTTCTGCCAGCAGCAGTACGTACACACAGGCCCAGTTTACCACACAATCTACCGTTACCTGCAATGCCCCGGCAGGCCTGACCTCTACTGCTGTTACGGCTTCCTCAGCCACAGTAGGATGGACTGCCGTAACCGGAGCCGTCTCTTATGATGTGGATTACAAACTGAATACATCCGCTACCTGGACCAATGCTGCCACGGGTACAACTGCTGTTTCTGTTGCAATAAGCGGGCTGAGCGCTTCTTCTCTCTATGACTGGAGGGTGAGAACCAACTGCAGCGGCGGCAGCAGTGGCTATACACAGGCGCAATTCACAACGGCGGCCACGTCCGGATGCGGTACTGCTTTTGAACCCAATGAAACCCAGGCCACAGCCGCAACTATTACAGCGGGGGTGACCAATTCTGCTGCGATCACCACCAGCACTGATATTGATTATTTCAAAGTGGTGACAACCGCCACTTCCAATAACACATTCAGCCTGGTGGGTCCTGCGGGTGTCGATTTTGACCTGACCATCTATAACAGCGCGGGTACCCAGATTGGTTCGGGGACCAGCTCTACTGCTACAGAAACAGTGTCATTGACCGGCCAGGCCGCGGGTACTTATTATATCAAGGTATTCGGATACAACGGGGCGAACAGTGCCACCTGCTATACCATTACTGCCACGGTTACCACGGCTACCGGTTGTGCCAGTTCGCTGGACAATTCCACCAATGGTGCCACCTCCGGTGCGGCAACCATTCCTTTCAACACGGATGTGAAAGGGCTGATCAATTCCGGCACTGATGTTGATTATTACAAGTTCGTCATTACCACAGGAGGTACAGCTACTATCACGCTGACCACCCTGCCTGCTGATTATGACCTTAAATTGTACAGCAGCAATGGTACCACGCAGCTGGCTGTTTCCCAGAACGGGGGAACTACCAGCGAGACGATCAGCCGCACCTACACCGCCGGTACCTATTATATCCGGGTGTATGGTTATAACGGGGCCAACAACGCCAGCAGTTGTTATACCCTGCGGGTAGCCCTGGGTACGGCCGCCCGTGAAGTACCTGCTGAATTTACATCAACGGATAAGATCAGCGTATTCCCCAACCCGGTTGTGTCAGGCAGCCTGACGGTAAATCTTCCGGGTATCAAGGGCAATGCGGACCTGCGGCTCTTTGATGTATTTGGGAAAATGGTATTGCGCCAAACCGCTTCTTCCGTTAACACGCAACTGGAGATGTCCAAACTTCCGGCCGGTATCTACCTGCTGAAAGTGCTGAACAACGGGAAAGAGCAATCCCTTAAAGTAGTGAAGGAATAAGCAATATTTCATATCACACAGCAAACAAACAGCCCCGGGTTTTCCGGGGCTGTTTGTTTATGATACTTACTTTGATAAAAATTAAAGGCCGTTGCCTTCGTCGTGGTACGGGTAAAACGAATTAATCATCCTCTCTCTTTTCCCCTTTGTCTTTTTTCCGTTCATTATTTTCTCTTCCTTTTATATCATGCTCGTCCGCACTTTTATGGCAGGAAGCGCATTTGGTTATATTATAAATGCCTTCTTCATTGTGCTTCTCCAGCATGCGGCTTTCCGTGTGCTCATGGCAACCATAGCAGGTATAGGTAGTCAGGACATTATTGGTATGACAGGTATTGCAGCTTACATTATGGTCTTTATCGAGCCGGAAATAAGCCGAGTGTTCAAAAGAGGAAGGGATCCATTTGCCGGTGGTATGGCATTTTTGGCAATTGTTGGTAATGGACTGGTGGTAATTGTCAACCGGAGGCTTGTGACAGGACTGGCATTCGTTCCGGATAGCCGTCCCGATCATGTTATGGTCAAAAGAAGTCCCGTTTTTCCAGTTATTGGTATTGTGGCAATTGCCGCATGTTGCGGTAAGCTGATTGTGCAGGGTGTCGGCCGGTGGCCGGTGACAACTGCTGCAGTTATTCAGTATGCTGCTTGTTAAAACGAAATGATTAAAATGACTGGTTCCCATGGCCGGGTTAGTTCCCTTGTGATCCGTATGGCAGGAGATACAGGAATAGCCCGTCAGTCCTTCGTGGAACAGGATCTTTTCGGGGTTGGCGGAATCTTTCCCGATCTCCGCCGGTTTGTGACAGGCCAGGCATTTACGGTCCGGGATGCCACCAAAGTATTGGTGACAGGATTCACAGGTCTGACTGATGCGGGTATGGCCTTCGCTCAGTTTGCCGGGGTTGGACATGGCATAGGGAAACCGGATCATCAGCCAGATGACGGCTATCAGCATACCCAGTATGTATAGTTTTTTCATTTGGCAAACATGAGGATGGTTAAAATATGCAGGAGGGACAGGATGCCAAGCAGGAAGGTGATGGGAAGGTGAACCGTCCTCCATTTTTTCATGATATCCACGGTAACTGAATCGAAGAACAATTTTTTCTCCGCCTCTTCCGGGCTGCTTCCGGCTGCTAACAGGGCTTTTTTCTTTTCTTTCAGGGTCTCGTTTGCTTTTTTCAGCAGGTATTTACCGGTCAGTCCGCTGGCGACCACGATCAGCAGCATTAAAACAGCCAGCCAGGGCAGGATGGCGTTGAAATGGATCCCGGCATGTACCAGGATGAGGATGGATCCGGCCCAGGACAGGTATTCATGAACAGCGAGGTATTGTTTGGGAGATCCTGATGCGATGATCTTCCGTTTCCGGAGGGAATACAAAAAGGAAAGCAGCACCAGGGCTGTTCCGGCATACCCGAGGTAGCGGCCCACGGCTACCCATTGCAGGCGATGCAGCAAAAAATCGAAGAAAAGGGTAAACAGGATCATCAGCCCGTACCACTGGATAAAGGGTAAAACCTGCCTGACAGCGATCGAATTTTTCAAAACTCAGTTTTCCAAAGTTTCATTTTTTTTGCGGAGGAAAACCATGATGCTGATCAGGTGAGGAGTGTTTGTTGTTGTGATGGTACCCTGGCTTATAAAGAAAGCGCATGGCGGCCTCCGGCAATCCCTGATCGTAATGAAATCGGATTGGGTAATACTGCATCTTTGATTTTCGCCATTCTTGTCTTCAATCATATGCAGCAACCTGTCATGGAATGGTGATTCCGGTTTCTTTACGGCTTACTTCCATAGTATTTTTTCATTATCCAAAAGGCTTTTTTCTTTTTGCCCTCATTTGAGATCAACCCCTTCCGGTTATAGCCATCCTGTATGCCGGGGAGCAGTCGCCGCGGGGAGCGAAAATCAACCAGGATCCAGGGAGACAAGCCTGCCAGGTTGGGTATTTTATCAATCATCTTCAGGTTCTGGATATAGAGGTATTCCTGGAATTCCTCATTCCAGCGGTCGTATTTACTCCCGTGAAGTCCCTGCCGCGCATCCCCGCCGAATTCGGAAACGATCAGGGGTTTATCGTAGATGCTGCTCCACTTTATTTTTTCAGCGTCTTCCAGGTTACCGCCATACCAGCCAAGGTATTGGTTAAAGGCGACCAGGTCAATATAAGCCCCCAGGGGGTCATTGATCGTATGAATGCCGTCCTTGCTTTCACTTAAAAGGGCGGCGCTGATCAGCCGGTAGGGGTCCTTGTTCCGGGCTACAGTGATCAGGTCAGTAATAAATTTTGTTCTTTCGGCTGATAACGGGGTTTCATTCGCCATGGACCAGATAATGACAGCCGCCCTGTTTTTATCCCGGGCGATCATGTCCTTTAACTGGTTTTCGGCATTTTGATAGGTGGCGGCGTTTTTAAAATTGATGGACCAGTAAACCGGGATCTCTTCCCAGACCAATAAGCCCATTTTATCAGCGAGGCGGATGATATTTTCATTGTGGGGGTAGTGGGCCAGTCGGACATAATTGCAACCCAGTTCTTTGGCCCAGGTCAGTAGGCGCAGCGCATCCTCTTTGGAGTTTCCCCTGCCGCCCCGGGCATTTTCCTCGTGCATGCAAATGCCTTTTAAGAACAACGGCTGCCCGTTCAGGAGTATTTTCCCGCCATTGGTCACAATGGTCCTGAACCCGATCTTATCTTCTAAAACCTGGTTGTTATACGATAAAAGGACCTGGTACAATTTTGGGTTCCCCGGGGTCCAGTACTTTATTTTTTTGCTGAAGAAGGCGAAATGAATAAGGCTGTCTGTGGTGATTACTGATCGATGGATGAGGCCGAGTTCGGGAATCCGGATGATAACCGAATCATTAGCCCTGGCATTATTTACTTTCACAAAGCCGGTTATACTGGTCGTATCCTGTTTTTCCAGTTGCAGGGAATAATCTTCTATAAAAGCCTCTTCCGTTTCAATTAAAGTGATATCCCGGGTAATGCCGCCATAGTTCCACCAGTCAGTATTGGTGCTGGGCACGGCATCTTTTTGTCTTTTATTATCCACTTTAACGACCAGGAAATTATTCCTGCTTTTTATAAGCGCTGACACTTCAAAGCTGAAGGAAGTGAAGCCACCGGTATGGGCACCCAGTTTAATTCCGTTCAGGTACACATCTGCTTTGTAATTAACGGCGCCAAAATTCAGGAACAGGCGTTTGCCTGCTTTTAACGAATAGTCAAAGGATTTTTTAAACCATACGGTTCCTTCGTAGTAAAACAAATCCTTCGCCTGTGAATTCCAGTCTCCGGGGATATTCATAACCGGTGATTTGTCAAAATCATATTCCACCAGGTCCTGTTTATTGGGGGAATGATAATTAAAGTAGTAAGCCCCCATCTGGAAATCTTTTTTCGTATCGTACTGGTCCAAATGGAAATTATAAAACCCCGTTTCATAGGGATCCACTATATAGTTCCATTTCCCGTTTAAACTGCTGGTCTTCCGGTTGCCAATATTCTGAAGGGAAACGGTTTCCTGGGAAAAGGCAAGGTTGCCGGCGAGCAATAGAAGCAGGTGGAATAGCCTGGTCATGGGGGGATGATTTTAGTTTTCTTGTTGATAAAAAAGGCGGGGTTCTGATGCCCTGCCGGGTGCCGGGCGTCAATTTACGGAATATATTGTTTGCAAAGCTGCTGCCGCTGTTCTGTTTGCTGCAATGGTTTTTCTTCCTGTATTTTGTGTTGATTGTATGGATTAACTATATCCTGACCCATTTCGTATCAGGTTACAGGTTTAGCGCGCGGGCGGCGGGACGAATAGTTCAGTAGCTAATTTTAGGTCCCGCTGTTCACAGCGCACCACTCATCGCTCAGCACTTGCAGCTTTTTGATAGCGACATTTCGGGCCAAAGGCAATACTATTTGAATTGAAAGACTAAAGGGAAAATAAAGGACACAATGATGGTCCATGCAATATAAACCGGTAGAAAAGCAGCAATTGAATTTTCAACCTCTGCCGGGCTGCCCTTTTTTAATACTGTTTTAAAAAGCCGGAAAGTTACCAGCAACAGGTTGATCAGTATGAGTACATTGCCTCCCAGTACCGCGAGCCGGTTGGGGGTAAGGCCCCAGGCCGAAATTCTGAATAAGATCGCGGAAAGCGCAATGCCGTTTACAATAGCAGTGACCAGGGATAAAGCCAATAAGACCAGGCTGCCCGCCCGGCCCTGGTCATTCCGGGATGTCCCGGCAACAGCGAACAGGATAATCGCCATTACGCCTATCAGGAGAAAATTAAAGAGCATTAAAAAATCCCGGTCATTATACGGATCCTTGCCTGAACAGAGGATGGCTGCCAGGTAAACGACCAGCATGATCAGCACCAGCGGACTGAAAATTTTCGCGATAACGGGTGAAACCTTATTGACCAGCTGGGGGTTGGTTTGCGTTACATAGGTTCCGACGATTGGTGAGGCGGCAAGACCGAATATGCCAATATAGTCAAAATAGATTTTTTCAATGTTAAAACCAATAACGGAAAAAAGACCAATTGTAATTCCTGAAAGGATGCCTCCTGCAATCAGGATAAGCGTGGTCATTATTACCAGGTCGCCATTGTATCGCAGGAAAGCAAGTCGCTCCGGGTGGTTCCCGGCCTCGTCACCCACGAAGGTAAACCCTAATATCGCCCACGAAAACAGGGGTAAATGAATGCAGGTCAGCACCAGGGTATCGCTTTCCGGATCTGCGGGTAACAGGTTGACGAAAATCACGGCTGTTAAAAATGCAATGCCGGCAATGACCATTTTCTGTAGAGAAAGTTTTTTTCTCCAGATGAAATAAGCCGTTAATAAGGGGAACACAATAAACCCTGCATTCCGCTGGTAGAAGTGGTCAGCATTCCTGTTAAACAGGTCAGGGAATTTCGCAATCAGGCCGGCGATCAGTGAGGAAAGGATTACAAAGAGTATTTCCTTATTGCTTCCCCAGGATATTTCCTGGCTCTCGTAATTGAGTCTTTCGTTCCAGTAGTCCGCTAGTTTGCTGCCGGTTAGTTCAGGATAAAGCAAATTGAACGCTGTTTTAAACGCCGTCTTGTTATCCCTGTACATTTTTTCAAGCTGCCTGGGATTGTCAATGTTTGCCAATAGGTCTTGCTTGTTCATTTCCTGCTGTAAGTTGAAGTTAACGCTTTTCACAGGAGTCAGCGAGATGCGTAAAGTTATGAGATTAAATACAGCTTGCAAGAGATTTTCTATTATCAATCCGGCACTTATATTTTAAAGTGCAGGGTAGCCCTGGCGGTACTTCAAGCGGTAGCTTAGCGGGGAAGGATTATGTAAACGGCCTGTACAACCTGTAGGTGTTGCTTGGCAAGCGCCGGTCCCTGCTTGGCAAGCCGCCGGTCTTAAAGTTTCTTTATGCCCGGACAGGAAGCAGGAGGGTGGCTTTATTCATAAAAGTGGTCAGGTAAAAAGCACATCCGTGAATTCAGGTTTCTTCTTAAACACCGCGTTCGCGAAAGGGCAGAGGGGAATAATTTTCAGGGAATGGTTACGGGCATAATCCACGGCCGCGCTGACCAGCTGGTAGCCGGTGTTCTGGCCCCGCAGTTCCTCACTAACCTCCGTATGTTCGATGATCATTTTGCCCGGTGAGGGAAGAGTATAAACCATTTCCGCCAGGAAGGCACCTTCTTCTCCCACGAAGAAAATACCCTTGCTGCCGGCCTGCTTGCGGAGAATAACCATGGAAAGATTTTGATTAAAGCTATCAAGATTTTTTTGCTTATTTGAATTTGTCGCCACATATTTGCAAAGAAATGATCAGTACAACAACAAATAAACTGTGGTGGTGGCCTGCAACTCGGAAGGGGCTGTAGTGTCATTGCTGCATAGGTACTATACTAAAGAAGCCCCGATACGTTCGGGGTTTTTTATTGCTCCCCGGCCGGGGAGGGAGAGCCGGGAGACTTAAAACAGTTCATTTCATAAATGTATTGAAACAGCAAAATACCTGTCTTCGGCAGGAACATTGAGGAGGTCTATGAAAAAGATTGAAATAAATACAGTTTGTAAAAGAATGCTGGCCGATGTGTACACGCCGGTGGGGATCTATTTACGGGTGCGGGATAAATTCAGGGATACGATCCTCCTGGAAAGTACGGATCATCATAGCTCGGAAAACAGTTATTCCTTTATCTGCATCAACGCCATTGGCGGAATCGAGGTAACGACGAAGGAATCCGTGGAATTTAAATACCCCGGGCGCAGCCCTGAGAAAAGGGATTTGAAAATCCCTTCCGAAGTACCCGGCAGGCTCTGGGATTTTATGCAGCAGTTTGAAGTAAAGCAGAGTGAGATGAAGGAAGGGGCTTTTGCCCAGGGACTGTTTGGCTATACGGCTTATGACGCGGTTTCATTTTTTGATACGCTTTCACTCCATGACCGCGGCAATGAGCAGGCCGCCATTCCGCTTATGCGGTACCGGCTTTACCAGTATGTAATTGCCATTAACCATTTCCGGGATGAATTGTTTATCTGCGAAAACCGGATCAACGGACTGGAAAGCGAAACGGCGGCGGTGGAATCCCTGATCCGGGGTAAGGATGTACCGGTGTACCCGTTCAGTATAAAAGGCACCGAAATTTCCAATATGACCGATGAAGATTACCGGGAAATGGTGAGAAAGGGAATCGCCAGTTGCCACCGGGGGGATGTATTCCAGATCGTGCTCAGCCGCCGCTTTCAGCAATCCTTTACAGGAGATGAATTCAATGTGTACAGGGCCCTGCGGAATATCAACCCTTCTCCCTATTTATTCTTTTTTGATTATGGGGATTATAAACTGATGGGCTCTTCCCCGGAAGCGCAACTCGTTATCCGGGATCATAAGGCCGTGCTGCATCCCATTGCCGGGACGTTCAAACGAACCGGCGATGACCTGGCCGACAAAGCGGCAGCAGAACATTTACTGGCAGATGCCAAGGAAAATGCGGAACATGTGATGCTGGTGGACCTGGCAAGGAACGACCTGAGCCGTTTGTGCGGGGAAGTAACCGTAGCGCATTACCGGCAGGTGCAATATTTTTCCCATGTCATTCACCTGGTTAGTGAAGTAGTGGGGAAAGTAAAGGAAGGAACCAACCCCTTTGACCTGATGGCCAAAACATTTCCGGCCGGGACCCTGAGCGGGGCGCCCAAGTACAGGGCCATTGAACTGATCGATGGCTATGAACCGACCAAAAGATCATATTACGGGGGCGCAATTGGCTTTGTGGGATTCGATGGTAGTTATAATCATGCCATCATGATCCGTACCCTGCTGAGCCGTCAGAATACCCTGACCTACCAGGCAGGGGCCGGTATTGTGGCTGCCAGCAACCCGGAGAATGAATTGCAGGAAGTGAATAATAAATTAGGGGCTTTGAAGAAAGCAATAACAGCGGCCGAAAACGTTAACTGATTAACAGGTCTGAAGACGTTAAGAACCGCCCTTATCAACCTGTCAACCCAATAATCATGAAACTACTCGTTTTCGATAATTACGATTCATTTACTTATAACCTGGTCCACCTGGTGGAAAAGATCATGCATATAAAAGTGGATGTGTTCCGCAATGACCAGATCGCCCTGGAGAAAGTAAAGGAGTATGATAAGATTATTTTATCGCCCGGCCCGGGGATACCCCGGGAAGCGGGTTTGTTGCTGCCCCTGATCAGGGAATATGCCGCAACAAAATCCATACTCGGGGTTTGTCTCGGTCACCAGGCCATCGGGGAAGCTTTCGGGGCTAAACTGGTGAATCTGAAAAATGTATATCATGGTGTCGCCACCCCGATCGAAGTAAAAAGCAGGAATTCTAAGCCATGCAGCCGTTTATTTGAAGGCCTGCCCCGGCGGTTTGAAGTGGGCCGCTACCATAGCTGGGTGGTTAGTGATATTGACTTCCCGGGGGAACTGGAGATTACGGCTGAAGATGATAATGGGTATATCATGGGTTTGCAACACAGGACCTATGATGTGCAGGGAGTTCAGTTTCACCCGGAGAGTGTGCTGACGCCGCTGGGAGAAGATATATTGAAGAATTGGCTGAAGACTTAGCCGGTCGCGGGCTTGCAACATTTAGCGGCGTATTCAAGTATTACTAATATTTCTATTAGAGAAGATTCAGGAGGTCAAATGAAAAAGATATTACAATATTTATTCGAACACAAAACCTTTTCGCGGGAAGCGGCGAAAGAAGTGCTGGTCAATATCGGCAGGGGCGTTTATAATGAACATGAGGTTACGGCCTTTATGACGGTCTATCTTATGCGCAGTATTACTATTGAGGAATTACAGGGTTTCAGGGATGCCCTGCTGGAATTATCGGTCAAAGCGGACCTGGGTGATTTTGAAACCATGGATATCGTGGGCACCGGGGGGGACGGGAAGAATACCTTTAATATTTCCACGCTGGCCTGTTTTATCGTAGCCGGTGCGGGGCAGAAGGTCGCCAAACATGGCAATTACGGGGCTTCTTCTATCAGCGGGGCCTCGAATGTGATGGAGCAACTGGGTTATAAATTCAAAAATGATAGTTCCAGTCTGAAAAAGGAACTGGAAGAAGCGGGTATCTGTTTTTTACATGCGCCGCTTTTTCACCCGGCCTTAAAAACAGTGGGGCCGATCCGTAAGAACCTGGCCATGCGTACATTTTTCAATATGCTGGGGCCGATGGCCAATCCCGCCAACCCGGCTTACCAGCTGGTGGGCGTGTACAACCTGGAGATGGCAAGGATCTATAATTATTTATTGCAGCTGGGGGGGAAACCTTTTACTATCATACACAGCCTGGACGGGTATGATGAGATCTCCCTGACCAATGATACCAAAGTGATCACCAATGAAGGAGAAAAAATCATGACACCCGAACAATTGGGAAAACGGATGGTGATGGCACAGGATATCAGCGGGGGCAGCAGCGTGGAGGAGGCTGCAAAGATATTCCGGACCATACTCGGCGGGGAAGGAAGCTGGGCGCAGCATGCCGTGGTGCTGGCCAATGCCGCCATGGCCCTGCATTGTACCGGGAAATACAAGACCTATGATGAGGCCTATAACGCGGCGGTGAAAAGCCTGGAAAGCGGGAGCGCAAAGAAAGCACTGGAAAAATTGATTGCGTTGCAATAAAATTGAATTTTCAATGCTCAATACTCAATGCTCAATGCTCATTAAACGGACGTTAAGAGAATATTATTACTCAATAGCACTATATGGATATCCTGGATAAAATTGTTGAGGTAAAGAAAAAAGAGATTGAACCCTTCAAAGCCAAAAGCCCGGTCGAACGGTTCGAACGGGAGGGGTTTTTCTGGGAGATTGCCAACCGTTCCCTGGTTAAGCATTTGTTGCTGCCGGGGAGTAACGGGATCATCGCGGAATTTAAACGGAAAAGCCCGAGCAGGGGATGGTTCAAAACAAAAGAACTGGAGGTGGAGCCGGTGGTAACGGCTTATAATAAGAGTGCGGCGGGTATTTCGGTGTTAACAGATTCTGAATTTTTCGGCGGTGACCTGGATGACCTGATCCAGGCCAAAGTGGTGACGGATATACCAGTATTGCGCAAGGATTTTATCGTGGATCCCTGGCAGATTGCGGAGTCCAAGGCTTTTGGCGCCGATGTGATCCTGCTGATCGCGGCCTGTCTCAGCCCGGCCCAGGTAAAAGAATATGCAGCCTATGCCGCCAGTATCGGGCTGGAATCTATTCTCGAAATTCATGACGAGGAAGAACTGGGGCATATCTGCGGGGAGGTCAGCATGGTGGGCGTGAACAACCGCAACCTGAAGACCTTTGATGTGGATATCAATACCTCCCTTCGGCTGATCAAACATATTCCCGCCGGGAAACCGGCGATCGCCGAAAGCGGGATCACAAATGTGGAAACTATCGTATCTTTAAGGAATGCCGGTTTCAGGGGTTTTCTTATTGGGGAAAATTTTATGAAAGCGGAACAGCCAGCGATTGCTTTTGCTGATTTTATCAGTCAATTAAACGCAAAAGCACATGAAACTTAAAGTATGCGGCAATCTACTGCCGGAACAGGTTAATGCCTTTGATGAACTGGGCGTAGCCCTGGCCGGCTTCAATTTCTATCCCTCATCACCTCGTTATATGCGACAGAAGATCAGCCCGGAAAAAATGAAGCAATTGAAAGGAAAATTTGCCCGGGTAGGCATTTTTGTAAATGCCCGCTATGATGAACTGGTGAGAACCGTGGAAGAATACCGGCTGGATATGGTACAACTGAGCGGGGATGAAACCCCCGAGTACTGTGAAAAGATTGCGGATTTTATTTCGGTGATCAAAGTATTCCGGCTTACCGGTAAAGAAAACCTGGAACCGCTGACAATACCCTATAAAAATGTCTGTGATTTCTATATGTTTGATACGGCGGGTACCGGTTTCGGCAGTACGGGAAAAAAGTTCGATTGGGAACTCCTGCATAAAGCGCCACCTGCCAAACCCTTTATCCTGAGCGGTGGGATTGAACCGGCTGATGTGGGGAAGATCACAACTTTTGCGGCAAGCCCGGCCGGCGCCAAACTGTTTGCCGTGGATATCAACAGCCATTTTGAACTGAGTGCCGGTGTTAAGGATATGAAAAAATTAAAGCAATTTGCCGGCGAACTGAAATAAAAATAAACAGGAACTATGAATATAAAAGTGTGCGGCATCACGGAAATGAAACAGCTGCAGCAGTTAGACGGCCTTGATATTGATTTTGCGGGCATGATCTTTTATAAAGACTCTCCCCGTTATGTGGGAGGTAAACTCAATGCCAAAGAAGTCAAGAAAGCGGACTTTGACCTGAAGAAGACCGGGGTCTTTGTTAATCCCGAAATGATCGAGGTCCTCGATGCCATTGATGAGTACGGGCTCGAAGTTGTTCAACTCCATGGCGATGAAAGCCCGGAAATGTGTGAGGACCTGAGCAGCGAGGTGGAAGTGATCAAGGCCTTCCGCATCCGGGGGGACGAGAATATTGATAAACTGGTGGCACCCTATGACGCGGTCTGCGACTATTATTTATTTGATACCGGCGGACTGAAAGAGAGTTTTGGCGGCACAGGTAAACAATTTGACTGGGCTGTTTTAAGCAAAGCTAAAATTGAAAAACCTTTTTTCCTGAGCGGAGGCATCCGTGTGGAAGACGCGGCGAGGGTGAAAGCCTTTAAACACCCGGACCTGTTTGGCGTGGATATCAACAGTAAGTTTGAGACAACGCCGGGGGTGAAGGATATGAAGCTGGTTTTGCAGTTCAGGGAGGGGATGAAATAGGTGATTGTTGAGGGTTTGGGAGTTACTCATCGAAAATTAAACAGAGAAATGAAAGCTGAGACAATAGATAACGCGGGGAAATCCGTTGTGGGCGGACTAGCAGGACTGCCGGATGAACAAGGTTACTATGGTTCCTTTGGTGGTGCCTATATTCCCGAGATGCTGCATCGCAATGTGGAGGAACTGAGGACAAAGTACCTGGAGATCATGTACGAGGATGAATTTCAGAAGGAGTTTCAGCACTTGCTGAGAGACTATGTGGGCCGGCCCACACCGCTATACCTGGCGGAGCGCCTGAGTAAACGGTACGGGGCCAGGATTTACCTGAAGCGGGAAGACCTTTGTCATACCGGGGCGCATAAGATCAACAACACCGTCGGGCAAATATTACTGGCGCAGCGACTGGGAAAAAAGCGCATCATTGCCGAAACAGGCGCCGGTCAGCATGGCGTGGCAACGGCAACAGTCTGTGCCCTGAAGGGACTGGAGTGCATCGTTTACATGGGCGAAAAAGATATTGAACGGCAGGCGCCCAATGTGGCGAGAATGAAAATGCTGGGAGCTACCGTAATACCCGCGACAAGTGGTAGCAAGACATTAAAAGACGCCACCAACGAAGCCATCCGCGACTGGATCAATCATCCGGATGACACGCATTATATCATCGGCTCTGTGGTGGGACCGCATCCTTACCCGGATATGGTAGCCCGTTTCCAGAGTGTGATCAGTGAGGAGATCCGGAAACAGTTACTGGAAAAAACAGGCAGCGAGTTACCCAACTATGTAATTGCCTGCGTGGGCGGGGGCAGCAATGCTGCCGGTGCCTTTTATCATTTCCTGGATGAACCTGCGGTAAAACTGGTTGCGGTGGAAGCCGCCGGGGAAGGGGTTAATAGCGGCAAGTCGGCAGCCACCACGCAACTGGGCAAGCCGGGAATCCTGCATGGCAGTAAAAGCCTGCTGATGCAAACCGCAGATGGCCAGGTGGTGGAGCCGCATAGTATTTCCGCCGGACTGGATTATCCCGGTATCGGGCCTATGCATGCTCATTTGTTTGAAACCGGGAGAGCTGACTTTATGAGTGCGACAGATCAGAAAGCCCTGAACGCGGCTTTTGAACTGGCGAAACTGGAGGGTATTATCCCTGCCCTTGAATCGGCTCATGCCCTGCATGCATTGAAGATGATCAATTTTAAAAAGGATAGTGTGGTGGTGATCTGCCTGAGCGGGAGAGGAGATAAGGACCTGGCAACCTATATGAAAGCAATGTCCCTCTGATCTGCACTGGTATCAATTTTCAAAAGAATAAAATAGTTATGGAGCAAACAATGAATAGCCGGATCAGCAGGGTCTTTACCAATCCTCCTACTGGAGAATTCAGGGGGCATATCCTGAATGTCTATTGTACGGCAGGTTATCCCCGGCTGCACTCCACCATTGAGGTAATGAAAGCCTTACAGCAACATGGGGCAGCCCTGATCGAACTGGGTATTCCGTACAGCGACCCGCTGGCGGACGGACCGGTAATACAGCACAGCAGTTCGGTGGCGCTGGCAAACGGGATGACGATCCGGATCCTCTTTGAACAATTGAGGGATTTCAGGAAAGATATCCATGTCCCGGTAGTGCTGATGGGCTATATGAACCCGGTATTGCAATACGGCTTTGAACAGTTTTGCGCTGATGCAGCTGCCGTGGGCGTTGACGGGCTAATCCTGCCGGATCTTCCCGGGTTCGAATTTGAACAGGAGTACGGCGTGATTATCAAAAAATACCATCTTGATTTTATCTTCCTGGTTACCCCGGAAACTTCTGATGAAAGGGTAAAAAAACTGGACCAACTCAGCAGCGGGTTTTTATACGCGGTTTCTTCCTCCTCCACCACAGGGGGGGAGAAAACCAGGGCCGCTTCTTCGGAATACCTGTCAAGGCTCAGGGACCTGGGGCTCAGGAACCCGGTGCTGGTGGGCTTCGGGATAAAGGATAAGGCTTCTTTTGATGCGGTTTGTGAATATGCTGCGGGTGGTATAATCGGAAGTGCCTATATTAAAGCATTGGAAAACAGCACGGATGTTAATGCATCCACAAAATCTTTTCTTTCGTCTGTTTTAGGCTGACCTGGTTTTACCACTCAGCCGGCATTGTTTAACTTTGTACCTTATTCCCCGGTCAATGCACCGGTGTAAACGGATCACCTCATATGAAAAAAATAGTTTTTCTGTTCTTCTTTGCCCCGCTTGCCCTGCTGGCGCAGACAACTCCCAAAGGTTTTACGATCAAAGGAAAACTGGATGGCTATCCCGATGGAACCAGCCTGCGACTGGTAAAGAATGGGGAGAATACCGAACTGGCTGCCGGCAAACTGGTTCAATCTGCTTTTCAGTTAAAGGGATCGGTGAATGAGCCCGTGCTCTGCTTCCTGTTTATCGGTGATGAACAGAAACCAGTGGAAATCTATCTGGAGAACGCTGTCATTTCATTCAGCGGGGATAAAGCAAAGCCCGGTGAATATAAAATCGAAGGCTCTTCATCCCATAAGGATTTTGATGCTTTTGTAAAAGAGTTTGTACCCCTGGCCCGGCAGCTCAGTTCACTGGGACAGGTCATCAATACCAGCATGCCCGGACCGGGTAGGGACAGCCTGATGTCGACTTATACGAATATGCAGGCCGTCATTCAGCAGGCAATAGATAAATTAGTGGAGGAAAAGCCGAAGTCCTTTGTAACGGCATTTATCCTGTCAGCCACATATTCCTTTAACGAAGATCCGCTCCAGTTAGAGCAACGGTTCAATAAACTGGGTGAAAAGGTGAAGGCTTCCGGAACGGGTCAGCAATTAGCGGCCCAGGTGGCGGAAAGCAAAGTAGGGGCGATCGGAAGCGCGGCCATTGATTTTACGCAGGCAGACACGGCCGGTGTGCCGGTATCCCTTTCTTCCTTCCGGGGAAAATATGTGCTGATCGATTTTTGGGCCAGTTGGTGCGGCCCCTGCCGGCAGGAAAATCCCAATGTGGTGGAGAATTTCAATAAGTTCAGCACGAAAAATTTTACCGTACTGGGGGTGTCGCTTGACCGCCCCGGGCAAAAAGATAAATGGCTTGAAGCCATTCATCATGATAAACTGACCTGGACCCATGTGAGCGATCTGCAATTCTGGAACAATGCCGCTGCCGTTAAGTACAATATCCGGGGTATTCCGCAGAATTTCCTGCTGGATCCGGAGGGAAAGATCATTGCCAAAAATCTGCGGGGGCCGGCACTGGAAGAAAAGCTTTGCGAGATATTGGGATGTAATTAATGCCTACTCTTCTTTGTAGGGAATATCCATCAGTTCACAGATTGATTTCCAGTTGGATTTCCGGGCAGTGCTGTACAGGGTTTTGTGGCTGTCCTCTTTTGTCTGCATATAATCGATATAAGCCTGCGCTTGTTTTTTCAAACCGGTCAGTAAAGGCACCAGGTTATTTACATAGTTCACGTCACTGGGATCTTTCAGCGTTTTATTCATGACCAGTCCATTCATTTTTTCAATCACCAGGTCCAGCATACCCTTCTGTTCTTCCAGTATCGCGGCGGCCAGCGAGTCAGTATATACTTCTTTTACGGCACCATCGCAAACGCTTCCGATCGTGGTATAGGTATTATAAATATACAGGGCAGATAAGCTGCCAACCGTTTCCAGGAGTTTTCCTTCTCTTTCTTCGCAGGTCTGTGTAAAGCCGGATAATGTAATTGCCAGCAGGGACAGGGTAAACATGAGCTTTTTCATGTGGCTTATTTTCCCGTAAAATACAATCTATTCCCGGGAAAAAGGCTGAGCGCCGGCAGGAAAAAAAACTGAAACGGGGAGCGGATCAGGCCCCCGTTTCAGTCCGGCTATGATAAAGAAGTCTTCCGATTAATTAATATCCTTTCCCTCTTTCAGTTTATCAACCAGCGACTGCACATTTTTCTTATTCTGTTCATCCGGCGCGAGGGGCAGGGCCTGGCTGGCATATTTCAGGGCATTCTTAAAATCACCCAGGCCGGAATAACCCCGGCACAGTCCCACGAGGGTGGTAAACTGGTTGGGATTCTTATCGTAATTCATTTTAAACACGTCAAACGCGTCCTTATACAATTTTTGACCGAGCAACTGACGGCCATACTGGTGAATATCTGTGACGCTGCCAAGGGGCAGGGCCTTCTTCATAATGGCAGCGGCTTCATCCCCGCGACCCAGTTTTTGGAGCAACTGGGCCTTGGTGGCCCAGGCACCGAATATTTTATCACCGCTAAAACCCGCACTGGTGGCGGAGTCAGCCCAAAGCAGGGCTTCATCCAGGTTGGTATTCCGCTGCAGGCACCATTGGGCCGCCTGGTTCCAGCTCAGCCAGAAAAATCCCCGGTTGGTCCGCAATTCCTGCCGGAAAGATTCGAGCTGGGTTTTGATATAATCCACTTCCACTTTAAAGGGGAAGGACATTTTTTCCCATTGCAGGGAAATCACGGCGCTGTTCTCGGTTTGATTGCTGAATTCGTATTTCAGCCATTCCACGCTTTTATCCAGGGCCTGCGGTTTGATCTTTACCCGCAGGGCATCTTCTTTTTCGCTGTAATAATAATGTCCCCAGGAACCGGAGTTTTTGGAAAAGATCAGGGTGCTTTCATTCGGATCATAAGCAATAAAAAAACCGTATTTACCGGCCGGTAAGGGTTGTCCTTCAATTGTAACATCCGTAGAAAACTCAATGGTTGTGTTCTCATTGGCGCCCGCCCGCCAGGGAGAGGATTTGCTGCTGCCGAACTGCGGGTCAGTGAAGCCTTCCGACACCAGCTGACCCCAGATCTTTCCTTCCCGGCCTTTTACACCAGGCCGGTCATAATGGATCCTTACCTGGGTCAGGCCGACCTGTTCGCTGACAGCGGCTTTCTTATTACCTCCGCTGGGAAGCATGGTCAGGGAGAGCTGGGAAAAACTGCTGTTGATGAAAAATGCAAACAGTAACAGGAAAAATATTCGTTTCATGGTTTTTGATTTTGGGTCAAGCTAAGGAAGATAGACGGGCTGTTGGGGGATTTATTTATAAGAGGTGAATGGGGAATGGTGAATGGGGAATGGGGCCTTCTGAGAGGCAGTTGGGAAATGAACGGGCTATCATATTCTTTGGGAAGATAGGTAGTTGGCAGTAGGCAGTGGGTAGTAGGCAGTAGGTAGTAGGGCATTCAATTATGTGAAACGCTCTGTACCTGATTGGCCTATGCCGCCTCCCCGTTCGCAGCCCTGAAAGGGCGTCACAATTATAGTAAAGGAGTAGTGTTTTTAAGGGAGCCCCGGCCAGCCGGCCGGAGCTTCAGCCAGGCGGGAGGGGTGATATCCTCCCTTGTTATATCTCACAGCCCATTTGCATTGCAGTGAGAAAAATGAGGTTATAAAATTTGTGATTGTTCCTTTTAATGTTAATACAATTTGGGTAAAATTATATGTGCTTGGCCAGTTGGATAAGTAGCTGAATTTCAAAACGTCTCAATGATAAATTTGAAAAGCGTAAAAAGAAACAGGGTTTGGACATTTTGTTTTTGAAAACGGGAAGTTAGTCGGTGTCGCCATTAATACTGACGATATACTCGTTGAACCGTCTGATAAAGTCTGATAGGTTGTGTTGTTCGCCCAATACAAATGATATTCGTCTATTGTCTGTGTATGGGTAAGAATAATTAAAAGTCACTATGCCGTCCTTTTCGTCAAACTCGTTTGCAAACGGGCCTAATTTGTCAAGCCAAAGTTCTTTAGCTCTTTGTTGTTCTTCGATTGATGGATATGGGTCTCCTGTGAAATTATATTGTATCATAAAATAAGTGGTTAATTGTTAGACAATGAATCATTTTATTTCGGGTTGCGTGGCAGGAGTTGAAAGCGGTTGCGCCGTCTTTGATGATTGGTCTGCTGATTTTTTTTCTTTTGGTTCTGTCAGGTATCGTAGAAAATATCCTACAACGGCTGCAACAATGGCTACAATAATAGCACGACGCAACCAATGTATCTTACCATTTAGTTCAGCTACTTCGGCTTTTTGTTTTTTATCAAGATAGTTTTGGTATTTATTATGCCCTTTAAACTTCTTCATTTTTTTTCCTTCCTCGTTTAGTATCTATTCTTGCGTATCTGCATTTGGTTGGTCAATGTATAGGTTGTTTAGAAGATGGGTTTTTATGTCGTCATAATTTTTTATCATCCAATTTTTGTAAGGTTCTAAATTCCCGTCAGTGATGGGTTTTAGTTCTATTAATTCCTGTCTAATTCTTAAAAGGTCTGATGCCATATTCATTTGGTCAGCGGTGGGCATAGGGTTTAAACAATTTTTATTCAGCTTACCTAAATAGTCAGCATTAGCTACTATTGTGTCAGCAAACCGGATAACCTTTTGTTCGTATGTTTCAGTTTTTTGTTTTAAAAAAGGAAATTTCATGTGTCAGCCTATAAAGTATGTGTCCAACCGTTAGTGAAACTGTCCTCCGATGAATAAAAAAGTAGTCGATGATAGGCGTTGCCACTAACATTTATATTACCGAATTTACGAAACGCCTCTCAAAATTCAACTTCAGATAACTGGCAAGCAAACCATTACCTTAATTCAGGCAGGGGCGATAATTACCTTGCATCGGAATGACGATATTGCACCCCTCAGATCAGCTTATGCTCATACGCATATTTCACCAGCCCGATCACGCTGTTGGTATTTGTTTTGCGGAAAATATTTTTGCGGTGGGTTTCCACAGTACGTTCGGAAATAAAGAGCTCTTCGGCGATCTGCTTGTTATTGTATTCCTTCTCAATCAGGCGGATGATCTCCACTTCCCGGCCGGTCAGGTGGGCTTCTTCTTTTTGCCTTTTTCGCTGACTGCTGCGCTGCAGCTCTTCGATCACTTCCTCGCTGAAGTAGATACCGCCACCGGCGATCTTTTCCAGTGCTTTTACCAGTTCCGTTTTTCCCACATTCTTTAAAACATAACCGGATATGTCGGCGTCATTGATCATTTCATTCACCAGGTCGCCCTGACCGCTCATGGAAAGCGCCAGTATCTTGACTTTGGGGTATTTTTCCCTCACTTTTTTGGCGAGTTCGTTGCCTGCAAGCCCGGGCATCATCACATCGGTGAGCAGGATATCGATGGAGTGGGTACGCATTTTTTCGAGTACTTCGGAAGAATCGGTAGTGGCAAATGCAAGCCGGAATCGCTCATGACCTTTCAGCAGGCTCATGAGTCCGTCTATTACGATCTGGTGGTCGTCAACCAGCGCCAGGGTGATCTTGCCTTTCATTGTTTGTAATGGCTTGTAAGATAAACCAATTTCGGTTTTGGCAGCATACATAACTGGTATTTCCGGGACAGATGCAGGGGAGGAGGGGATTTCAGTTGGGGAAATGTTAAATAGGAGGGAGGATGCAGTAGGCAGTAGGCAGAGGGCAGTAGGGGGCGGGCAGCCTTTATTTTATTATTGATTACTGATTATTCTCGTGCTCTTTTTTGGAGTTGTCATTATAATTGTACCAGTCTCTGCAATCAGGAATACAGGAATATTTGTATGCAAAGGGAAACTCCAGCCTGAATCAATAATAAATAATCAATAATTCCCCATATTATCATCCTGTACCTTCCATTAGTGAATCTTCAGCCTTTAAGTCCTATTGCGTATTGCCAACTGCCTACTACCTGACAGGCACATGAAAGGCCACCACCGTTCCCCGTCCCGGGGCGGAATCGAAGTCCACCGTTCCTTTCAGGTATTCGATACGGGAGCTGATATTACGGATCCCGATACCCCTGCGTATTTCCGGGTTGCTGCTGTCAAAACCTTTTCCATTGTCTTCGATCGTGCCGCTGATCCCGTCCTTGTCCCGGATCAGGGAAATATCGAGGGTGCCGGCGCCGGCATGTTTGATGGTATTGTTCACACATTCCTGCACCACCCGGTACAACATGGTCTCCAGGCCGGAGTCCAGCCGCTGGTCAAGGCCCTCCGTATAGACATGCACCTGCAGGTCTTTTTGATTGAGCTTGCCCACGAATTCCCGGATGGCATCGCCCAGGTTATTCTTCAGCAGGGCATTGGGCATCATGATATGCGATACGGTCCGGACCTCTTTACAACTTTCATCCACGAGGGCGATGATCTTTCCAAAGGACGTACGTTGTTCTTCATTGCTGAATGGAATATCGGATTCAAAAGCGGAGAGATTCATCTTGGCGGCGCTCATCATCTGCCCCACACCATCGTGCAGGTCTTTGGCAATACGCTGCCGCTCGTTCTCTTCCGCTTCCATCACGGCCCGGATCGCCATTTCCTGCTGCCGCATCAGTTCGGTCTTCATGGCTGTTTCCTGCCGGAGCTTGCTGCGCCGGTACCAGGAAAGCAATAACAAACCGGTCAGCAATACCAGGCCCGCTATGCCCAGGAAGAGAAAATTTTGCAGCCGGAGTTTGTTCTTCTGTTGCTGGATCTCTTTTTCCCGCTGGGCTGTTTCATACCGGGCGTTTAATTCTTCGATCTGCCTGGCTTTTTCCAGCGCATACAGACTATCCCGCAGGGCGGACCTTTTTAAGAAATAGCGGAAGGCATTTTGGAAATCCCCCTGTTTTTGCGCGACAGCGGAAAGCTCATTGTAATTATTCGATTGCAATTCGGGGTACTTCAGTTTTTCCGCCATCTGGTTGCTCAGGGTCAGGTATTCAATGGCTTTGGTATAGTCGCCCTTGCCGTTCATGGCCACGCCCAGGTCGGAATAAGTGAGGGTAATGGCAAAACTGTCTTTAAGTTCCTGCCGGATATGCAGGGCCCGAAGAAGGTTCAGTTCCGCCGCATCGTATTTTTTCTGGATCACATAGACCCCTGCGATATTACTCAGCGAGTAGGAAACCCCCAATGAATCGCCCCGCTTTTCGGCCAGGTTCAGGGATGCGGTGTACCGGTTGATCGCTTCATTGTAATCGGCCCGGTATTCAAAGACAACCCCTGATTCATTTAAGATCATGGAAATACCTGCCGAGTCTTTCAGTTGTTTATAAAGAGCCTCTGCTTTATTGTAGGTTTCCAGGGCCCGGTCCAGGTCCCTGGTTTTCCGGTACAGTTTGGCCAGTTCATTATATACCGGGGCGAGTTTGGCGGGCTGATTCGCTTTTTCCAGTATGGCAACCGATTCGAGGAAATTCCCGGCGGCCACTTCGTAGTTGCCTTTGAAATAGCTGGCCACACCGATATGTCTTTTGATCTCGGCAATACTGACGGAATCGGTATGCTGACGGGCTATTTCCAGCGCCTTTTCCCCTTCGGCCAGGGTGTTGTCAAAATTCTTTAACTGGTAATTTTCCAGCAATTTCAGCGAGGCCCTGATCTGCTCACTGTACGGTTTCTTGGATCCAATAACGGAATGAAGGCTGTCCACGTTGACCTGCGCAGTGATTCCTGCGGACAGGAATAGGAAGAGGGGTAAGAAGATGCTGCGCTTCATAATTGGTTTAAAGTCCCAGTACATCCTTCATGGTGAAGAATCCTTTCCGGTCTTCCAGGTATTCAGCCGCCAGTACAGCCCCGGTGGCAAAGCCGGTCCGGTTATGCGCGGTATGAATGATCTCAATTGTATCAATCACGGAGGAGTACTTTACACTGTGGGTGCCGGGGGCGGGGTCGATCCGCTGGCTGATGATCTCCAGGTCTTCGGGGTTGTCGCTGAGTTCATTCACCCATTGTTTTTTCCGTTTCACTTCCGCCAGCACCTGTTCAGCCAGGGTGATGGCCGTACCACTGGGTGCATCTTTCTTCTGGGTATGATGGGTTTCCTCGAGGATCACTTCGTATTCCTTATGCGGCGCCATCAGGGCAGCCAGCCTCTTGTTGATCTCGAAAAAAATATTCACTCCCACGCTGAAATTACTGGAATAGGCAAATGCCCCGTTTTTTTCTTCACGCAATTTCTTCAGCTCGTCAAGCCGGCCGGTCCAGCCGGTGGAACCGCTGACCACGGGTACCCCAAACTCCAGGCACTTCTTTACATTGTCATATGCGCTGTGCGGACCGGTAAATTCAATGGCGGCATCCGCTTTGGACAGGTTTTCCCGGGTGAATTCGTGCAGGTTGGGCTGATCTATTCTGAGCACAATCTCATGACCACGGTGCAGGGCGATCTCTTCAATGGCTTTTCCCATTTTGCCATAACCAATCAGGGCAATTCGCATAGTTATCTTTTTTAGTGTGGATATTTCGTACAAATGTAATTATTAATAGGAGCGCTCTCACCCGTACTGGTACGGATTTATTTCCCGATTTTCAGTACCAGGGTCAGCCCGCTGGTCCGGGCCATTTCGCTGTAGCCGGGTTTGAAGCGGAGGCTCAGGTCGGGACTCACATCAAAACTTTTAAGATGGGCGTCCACCGTGGCATCCACCACATTGAGTCCCCAGAGCAGGATAAAGAAGAGCACCGAATAGTCAATATCGCGGCGGAAGGAATTGCGGTAATACTTCAGGGACTCAATATCCAGTGGCTTCAGGTTATCCCTGATCTGCGTGAAGAGAGCGGTATCCGTACCATTGTACTGCATATTGTACTTTACCCGGTAGGCAAAGCGGGTGTCTTTGTAATTCTTCAGGTTGTAGAAAAAGATACCGCTGCAGGTGCCCAGGGCCCCGTAAACAATGGGCAGTTTCCAGTATTTTTTATTGTAGATCTGGCCAAGCCCGGGAAGGATCGCCGAACGGATGGCGGCTTTCCGCGGACTATGGGCCTTGATGGCCGAATCATAACGGTTGCTGCCGGTTACGGTTTTTTTAGAAACCACGGGAAGTGAATCATTCCGTTTGGGCACAGCAGGTTCATTCTCCTGGGCGCTGAGGGCCGGGGCAGAAAGGAAAAAGAAACAGAGAAAAGTGAAAACAATTCTCATAGTAATTAATCAAGCGGTGCATCCATTTGCCGGAGAATCTTATTCAGCTCTTCCTGGGAATAATAGTCGATGATGATCTGACCGCTGCCATTCCGGCTGTTCTTCAGTTTCACCCGGGTGCTGAAATGCGTGGCTAATTTATCTTCTATCCGCTGAAATGCGGAAGATAATGTGCTTTTTGATGTTTTTTTAACAGCCCCATTTTGCTTGTAGAGGTTCCGTACCAGGGCTTCGGTCTGCCGCACAGACAAATCCCGGTTCCTGATCTCTTTGTAGATGTACAATTGCTGGTCAACCGTATCCACATTGATCAGGGCGCGGGCATGTCCCATGCTGAGTTCGCCATTCCGGACGGCTAACTGGATATCCGGCGGCAATTTCAGCAGGCGGATAAAATTAGCGATGGTACTCCGGTCTTTGCCCATTCGTTCGGCGACCTGTTCCTGGGTATAATCCAGTTCTTCCATCATCCGCTTATAACTAAGAGAAATTTCCATGGCATTCAGGTCTTCCCGCTGCAGGTTTTCCAGTAAGGCCAGTTCGAGCAACTGGGTGTCATTGGCCTGGCGTACATAAGCGGGAATATCTTTCAGTCCCGCGAGTTTGGAAGCCCTTAACCTTCTTTCTCCTGAAATAAGCCGGTACCTGCCATTGGCCATCCTGGAAACCGTGACCGGCTGGATGATATCATGCAGTTTTATGGAATCAGCCAGTTCCTGCAGGGCCTGCTCATCAAAGTCACGGCGCGGCTGCTTTGGATTGGTCTCAATCTCGCCGATGGGTAAGCGGGTAATACCGGTGGCATTCTCCACCACGTTTTGTTTTAACTGACCGCTCCCGGTCTTTAAATCGCTGTCAATACTCTGCAGCAAGGAACGGATTCCTTTGCCTAATAGTTCTTTATTCTGTTTCGGGTTTGTCATGAGAAAGTTGCGAGTTATGAGTTGCGAGTTTCGAGTTGGCTCCGTAACCATCAGGTTGCCAGTTTATTCATGAAACTCATTAACATTTTTTGTTCTTCATCAATATCATTTAATAACTGATTTCTGCTCTCCTTGTCTCCGTAATTAACTGCTTCTGCAATCATTAACTGGGTTTCGAGTTCAAAGGAAGATCCCAGTGATATTTCCAGGAACCGTTTGAAATTCTTTGAACTGCTCCTGCTGCTGCCTTCCGCAATATTTGACGGAATGGAGACAGCGGCTCTTGTAATCTGCGAAGAAATAGTAAATTTTTCTTCTTTAGGGAATTTTGTCACCAGGCCAATGGCATTAATTGCAATCCGGAATCCCTTTTGCCAGATTAGCAGTTGTTTAAAATTTCTCATACAGGATGGGTTTAAGTGTACAATATATTCCATCCGCTGATAATTTTATCATACCGTCGCCATCCGCTCGCAGCTCGTAGCTCGCAGCTCGTAACTCGCAGCTCATAACTTACAGTTCCAGGATCCGCTCTTCATTCTTCATCTTCGTCATATCATTCTTCTGCAAAATTTCTTTTGCGAGGTTCAGGTAATTCATTGATCCTTTGCTCGCCGCGTCATAAAGGATGACCGGTTTGCCGGCGCTGGGGGCTTCCGCCAGGCGGGCATTTCGGTGCACGATGGTGCTGAATACCATTTCATCAAAATGCCGGCGGACCTCGCTGACCACCTGGTTGCAGAGCCGCAGTCTTCCATCGTACATGGTCATCAAAATGCCTTCAATAACAAGGGCCGTATTCAGGCGGCTTTGAACGATCTTGATCGTATTGAGCAGTTTACCCAAACCTTCCAGGGCAAAAAATTCAGCCTGAACCGGGATCACGACCGAATCGGCAGCGGTCAGGGCATTTACCGTGATAAGTCCCAGGGATGGGGAGCAGTCGATAATGATAAAGTCATAATCGTTCCGGATGCTGTCCAGCAAATTCTTCATCACCATTTCCCGGTTGGGATAATTGATCATTTCTATTTCGGCGCCCACCAGGTCAATATGCGAGGGGATCAGGTCCAGGTAGGGAATTTCCGTTTTCAGGATCACATCCTTAGCCCGGGCCTGGTTGATCATACAGTCGTACAGGCTCTGGGTCACGTTGTGCAGGTCAAAGCCCACGCCGGTGGTGCTGTTGGCCTGGGGATCCCCGTCCACCAGGAGGGTCTTGTACTCCAGAACGGCAAAACTTGCCGCCAGGTTGATGGCCGTGGTGGTCTTACCCACACCCCCCTTTTGATTCGCTACACCGATAATTCTTGCCATTTTGCCGAAAACTCCTTGATATTAAGTGAATGATAGTGGTAAAATTGCCGCCTGAAACTAAGAACGCAAAATTAAGTTTTGCCCAATATAGGCATTCCGGCAAAAATAAGCGTTCGACAAAACAATGCCTATTAATCACCGCCTCTTAATTTTGATACTTCTATGCGTAATTCTCCTTTTTGGTGGATCTTTTTAGGGTTCATGCTGCTAATTGACCTGTATTTTTTCCAGGCCGTCCGTGTACTGACCCATTCGGCCAGTCCCCGTACCCGCTTATGGATCCATTCCGGTTACTGGACCCTGTCCGTTGTGGCCATCCTGATGCTGGTTTTATTACCCTATTTACATATTGATAAACAGTCCCGGCTGGCCAAGAGTACCCTTTTTTCGATGATCGCGGGTATTTTTATTGCCAAACTGATCGCTTCCCTGTTTTTCCTGGTCGATGACCTCCGCAGGGGCCTGCAATGGGCCGGAACCCGGCTCTTTTCATCTCCCCGGGAAGTCGGGGCAGCCGCCCTGGCCGGGGAAGGAATTACCCGTTCGGTCTTCCTGAGCTGGGCCGGTATGCTGGCCGGCAGCGGATTATTTGGCACCCTGATCTATGGATTTGGGAACAAGCACCGCTACCAGGTAAAAAGGCTGAAACTGGATTATCCGAATCTCCCCGAAGCCTTCCGCGGAACAAAGATTATTCATATCTCGGATATTCATTCAGGGAGCTTTACCGATAAAGATGCGGTGATCAGGGGAGTTCAGAAAATCCTCCACGAAAAGCCGGATATCATCCTGTTTACCGGCGACCTGGTGAACAATACCGCCCCGGAAATGGAGGATTATATGGATGTCTTTGATAAGCTGAAAGCCCCGATGGGCGTGTATTCCACCCTCGGGAATCATGATTACGGGGATTATGTGCAATGGGACAGCCCGGAACAAAAGGCGCAGAACCTAGAAAGACTGAAACAGGTTCATGGCGAACTGGGCTGGCGCCTGCTGATGAATGAACACGTGGTGCTGGAAAAAGAAGGACAGCAGATTGCCCTGCTTGGAATTGAAAACTGGAGCGCCAAAGCCCGTTTCCCCAAATATGGCGACCTGCAAAAAGCCCATACCGGCACGGGCAATTATGCTTTTAAAATATTAATGAGTCATGATCCCTCGCACTGGAGAGGGGAGGTCATGGAAAAATACCCGGATATCGACCTGATGCTGGCCGGCCATACCCATGGAATGCAGTTTGGAGTGGAAATACCCGGTCTGAAATGGAGCCCGGTCCAGTATGTGTACAATGAATGGGCGGGATTATACGAAAAGGGCCTGCAGAAATTATATGTAAACCGGGGTTTTGGATTTATCGGTTATCCCGGGCGGGTGGGGATCCTGCCGGAGATCACCCTGATCGAGCTGGGTTAAAATGACGATAAACCCTTAATTTTTAGTGGCCTGCCAATTTTCCTTTTTTATCTTCGTTTCAGGACCGGGTTAAACTTTTGATACAATTCCCGGTCTTAAAAAACCGTAATGATTTCATTTTCCGTTTAAAAGCACCGATCCCTGCTGCCTGATGTTTAAAAAATGGTCAATATGCCTGGCCTTCCTCTATAGCTGTGTTGCCGGATACGCCCAGGGCAACCCGGCAGATACGACTATCCTGAAAACGGATAGTTCGCTCTATGCCCTTGATTCCACCCTTGATTACGATGCCCTGTTCCGGGATTTTGATGCTTTTATGGATTCCCTGCTGACGCCTCATAGCTATTCCCTGGTAAGTTTATCGGTAGGCAAGGGTTATTATAATTATTCCAACAAGACGACTTATACCATTAACACAGCCAAAAAACTGAATTATTCCCCGACCCTCGGGTATTATCATAAAAACGGGTTGGGGATAACCGGTACCGGTTATATGGTGCATGATGGAGAGAACCTGAATTTTTACCAGGCGGGCATTACTCCTTCTTATGATTATTTAAAGAACAGGAGCATTGCGACCGGGATTTCTTATACCCGTTACCTGACAAAAGATTCCCTGCCTTTTTATACCACCCCCCTGCAGAATGAACTTTATGGTTATTTCATGTATCGTAAATCCTGGTTCAAACCTTCCGTGTCACTTAGCTATGGATGGGGCAGTCGCAGTGATTATATGGAAAGGGAGGAGCAGATCCAGGACCTGCGCCTGCGCCGCAGGGGATACACATATGTCAATACCGAAGAAACGGTCAGTGATTTTTCTGTGATGGCTTCCGTGCGTCATGATTTTTACTGGCTGGAAGTATTGGCCAGCCGGGATCATATCCGGCTCACCCCGCAACTGGCTTTCACCAGTGGTACACAGAAATTCGGGTTCAACCAGTCCTCCGGCACCTACGCCACCAGCATCCGGACCGGGAACAATGTACTCTTCAATACCGATAACGTGTACCTGGATGACCAGATCGATTTTCAACCCTTGTCACTGACGATGTTCCTGCGCGGCGAATATTCCATTGGTAAATTTTTTATTCAGCCGCAACTGGTGCTTGATTATTATTTTCCCGCGGATACCAAAAACTTCAATGCCCTCTTCTCCCTCAACGCGGGTTTCTTTTTCTGATGGATGCTGCTTCCGGAAATCCTTTACATTTTAACAGCAATACAACGATTCTTTTTTAACTGCGGCGGTTACTTGTTTACGTTAAATCAACTTTAACAACGTGCCGGGTTCACTGGCATCATAGTTGAAATTTTATACCGGCTCAAGCCATTCAAAAACAATAAAACTAAAGCAAATGAAAACAAAACTCCTATCGCTTTTCGCACTGGTACTGATGACCCAGGCGGCCATGGCCCAGTTTCATGTAGGTGTCAAAGCCGGCGCCAATATCACCAAAGTGGATGGCAAGTCCTTTAAGGATGAATTCCGGTATGGCTATCACCTTGGTGGTTTTGCCGAGATCCGGCTGGGCAATAAATGGGTACTGCAGCCTGAAGTATTGTGGAATCAGTATGCCACCCGGCTGGACAGCAATTATGATCATGTGTACCAGGATATTTTTGACGGGAACAGTAATATCCGGCTGAACTATCTGTCCATTCCTATCCTGCTGGACTATAAACTGGTGGGCAATTTCATCGCCCTTCAGGCCGGTCCCCAGTTCGGGGTGCTGATCGACCAGAACAAGACCCTCCTGCAGAATGGAGGCAATGCCTTCAAAAACGGTGATTTCTCCATGCTGGCCGGTGTACTGGTCCGGATGGGCCCGGTCCGGGTGAATGGCCGCTATGCCATCGGCCTGAACAATATCAGCGATATACCCGATGATAACAAGTGGAAAAGCCAGGGATTCCAGTTATCCGTTGGACTGGCTTTTTAAACAGGTACGTATATCTATGAAAGAGCCTCCCCACGGGGAGGTTTTTTTGTGCCCGCCCCAGCTACATAGTTTGGCAGTCCTGAAATGACAGGCACGATACTTGGCAATACTGAATTCGCGCTATATTTTTACCCTCCGGGCCTGTTTGGGTCCGGTAAAATGACAGAATGTCTAAAGACGAAAAGGATATGAATATTGAGAACTTCTTGCTGCGTTCAGAAGATGACATGGATTTTTTGCCCATCATTCCCTTAAACGAAGGTGACCAGGAAGACCCGAACGGGGTTGAGATTCCTGCCGAAATAGCTTTATTACCCCTCCGCAATACTGTTCTTTTTCCGGGTGTGGTCCTGCCCATTACGGTAGGACGTGATAAAAGCATTAAGGCCGTAAACGATGCCTACCGGGGCGACAAACTGATCGGTGTGATTGCCCAGAAGGACAGTAATGTGGAAGATCCCGAGGTAAAGGACCTGGAGCATGTCGGAACCGTGGCCCGGATCGTAAAAATGATCAAAATGCCCGACGGGGGCACCACGATCATTATCCAGGGCAAAAGCCGTTTCCGTGTGGAAGCGATCACCGGCGAAGATCCCTACTTCAAAGCCAGTATCCGGAAACTGGAAGAAGAGGAATCCCCCAGGGACGAGGATTTCAATGCCTATGTGGCGAATATCAAGGACCTGGCCGCAGATATCGTGCAACTCTCGCCGAATATCCCGACCGAAGCTTCCATTATTCTGCGCAATATTGAGAATCCTTCCTTCCTGATCCACTTT
>JBBIGW010000017.1:0-38545 GCA_037447355.1 Bacteroidia bacterium
GGCTCCCGGAATGAAGGGGGCACTGAACCTGGAATATGGGAGAAAAAAACTGACCATTGGTACGCGTCTTACTTATTTTGGAAAAGTAACCCTGCTCGGCTATGGGCAGGACGGGCTGGGTATCTCGCCGACCGTACCGTTGGATAATGGGAATGGCGATGTACCGGACCAGTTTAATTATTCCGGGAAACTGGTAACGGATCTCTATATCAGTCACCCCCTGCTGAAAAAATTAGCCCTGCATGCAGGGGTCGATAACCTGCTGAATGTACATCCTGATTTCGGTGTTACAAAGGGCGCCAAGGACTGGGCCTATAATACAGAGACCGGGGGAGCCTGGGATGCTGTACAGATGGGATCCAACGGACGCCGTGTATTCGTCCGGCTGGCGTTTAGTTTCTAAGATTGCATGCTATCATTACAGCCGCTTCAAATTGGAGCGGCTTTTTTTATTTTTTTCAGAAGATTATAGGGATAGGGATTTCTTTAACGTGTCGGTAACAGGTCTTATGACTTCAGCAATTTCCGGCTGGCCGTAAACAATTCCGGTAAAAAATCTTTATCCAGCTGATTAAATAAAACAGGTGCCTGGGGTTCAACCCCAAATTCATTCAGGATCAGCCGCCACCAGCCCACATTTTTCCATCGTCCCAGTTTATACCCCACTTTTTCATAAGTGGCAAAATGACGGAAACCCATGCGCTCATGCAGCGCCACGCTTTTTTCATTGGGCAAATTGATCACCGCATACAGATTCCGGAAGCCCTGCCGCTGCAGGATGGGGAACAGGGCCGAATAAAGCGCCCGGGCGACTGCCCGTCGCTGAAAACCTTCGTGTACATACACAGAACATTCCACCGACCACTGGTAGGCCATCCGTTCCCGGTAACGGGATGCATAGGCATACGCTGCCAGCTGCCCGTTGATCTCGCATACCAGCCAGGGCCAGTTTTCAAGATAATGACTGATCCTTTCAGCAAAAGCTCCCGCCGTTGGCACTTCAGTCTCAAAAGTCACTGATGTGTTTACAATATAAGGCGCATAGATCGCCAGTATTCCCGGTGCATCGTCAGGGGTGGCCAGTCTTATTTCATTCATATTCAGTTGCTGATTTCAAGCAGCCGAAAATAAACAATTCCAGTGGAGGCCGGCAGGAACCAGCTTTTCCGCTCCCGGTTGCCGCAGAAAAAGATAAGAATAAAGACTCAATCTGTATAAGGGATACTACTTAAAGCCGATTCTGAACCGGGGAAACAGTATACAATCCGGAATTGCTTTTATATTTTGGAAAAAATCCGACTCATGGAAAACTACTCCATCTTCATTGTGGAAGATGACCCTTGGTACGGGGAAATTCTTGATTACCATCTTTCACTGAACCCCGATTACGCGGTCACCCGCTTTACCACCGCCGCCGACTGCCTGGCCAACCTGCACAAAAAACCGGACCTGATCAGCATCGACTATTCCCTGCCGGGTACGAACGGAGCCGAGTTGTTCCGGAATATACGGGCCGAAAATCCGGATGTACCGGTGATTGTGATCAGCGGGCAGGAAGATGTCAGTACCGCCGTTGAACTCCTTAAAATGGGAGTAACGGATTATATCGTTAAGGATGATAATACCAAGGACCTGTTGTGGAATGCCATTATCCGGATTCGTGAGACTCAGTCGCTGAAGAAAGAAGTGGAAACCCTGCGGCAGGAACTCGGGCAGAAATATGAATTCGGGAAGATCATTAAAGGCTCATCCCCGGCAATCCGCAAAATATTTGCCCTGATGGAAAAAGCCGCCAAAACAAATATCAATGTATCGGTGACCGGGGAAACAGGAACAGGAAAAGAGCTCGTGGCAAAAGCCATTCACTATAATTCGGAGCGAAAGAAAAAACCATTCGTGGCCGTGAATATGGCCGCCATACCCGGTGAACTGCTCGAAAGTGAATTATTCGGACATGAGAAAGGAGCTTTTACCGGGGCTGTGGGACGCAAGACCGGGAAGTTTGAAGAAGCCAATAAAGGGACCCTGTTCCTGGATGAGATCGCTGAACTCGATATGAGCCTGCAAAGCAAAATACTGCGGGTATTACAGGAAAGGGAACTGGTGCGGGTAGGCGGTCATGAAAAAGTAAAACTCGATGTACGCCTGATCGTGGCCACACACCGCGACCTGGCCGAAGAAGTAAAAAAAGGAACTTTCCGGGAAGACCTCTATTACCGGATCATGGGTTTACCGGTGGAGCTGCCCCCGCTTCGGGACAGGGGCAATGATATCTTACTGCTGGCCAAATACTTTCTCGATGATTTTTGCCTTGAGAATAAAATGGAAGCCCAGGCAATCAGTGCCGGGGCCAAGGAGAAACTGATAAAATATCATTTCCCGGGAAATGTACGGGAACTGAAAGCCATAATGGACCTGGCCGCGGTGATGAGCAATGGGAAAGAGATCGCCGATGAGGATATCAGCTATGCTTCCGCGAGGAGCCAGGATTTTTTCCTCACGGAAGAAAAAACCATGAAGGAATACATTTCCTATATTATCCGGAATTTCCTGAAAAAGTATGACAACAATGTACTGCTGGTGGCTGATAAACTGGATATCGGCAAGTCGACCATCTATAAAATGATCCAGCAAAAAGAAATCATTATCTGATCGTAACCCGCTGGATCCGTTCAGCCCGGCTGGTACATAATCCATCACCCTGCTATTCTGTCAAGATGAATATGAATAAACACCTGGACCGCCATCTGTCAGCTTATTTACCCCAGGCCTACCGGGATGACCCGGTTATAAAAAAGTTTCTCGGGGCTTTACAGGAATCCTGTGAAACTCAGCACCGGGCAGATGAGCAGGAATTAAAGGAATTACGGGAAGCGGCTGCCGCATCCGCCGAAGCCAAAGAAATTTTCCTGGCCAATATGAGCCACGAAATACGCACGCCGATGAATGCCATTATCGGGATGAGGCGCCAGCTCTCCAAAACCATGCTGGATGAGCAGCAGCAATTCTACCTGGAGACCATTCACAAAGCGGCTGAACATTTACTGGTGCTGATCAATGATATCCTGGATATTTCAAAGATTGAAGCCGGGAAACTGAATCTCGGGCATACCGGGTTCCGGCCCGATGAGGTCATCAATCATTGCATAGCGGTGATGAAACACAAGGCCGAAGAGAAAGGATTGAAACTGGCTAAAAAGAACGGGCCGGATGAATCCACTGTATTCATCGGCGATCCCGGCCGGCTAACACAGGTACTGCAGAACCTGGTGAGCAACGCGATCAAATTTACGGAGCAGGGATCTGTTACTATTTCCTGCCTGCTGCAACCGGAAAAAGACAACCGGCAGATCATGATGCTGACCGTAACAGATACAGGGATTGGAATGGATCCGGAATTCCAGGCCTCTGTATTCCGGAAGTTCACCCAGGAAGACAAATCCACCGCCCGTAAATACGGCGGTACCGGGCTGGGCATGTCGATCAGCAAACAACTGACCGAACTCATGAATGGCAGTATTGATATGTCGAGCCGGAAGGGAGAAGGCACCACCATTACCTTGACCATCCCGTTTACGGTGGGTACAACTGCTGATATACCGGATCATAAAACGGGCAGCACAGACAGTTCCATTCTGAAAGGGAAAAAAATCCTGCTGGTGGAGGACAATGAAATGAACCGGCTGGTGGCCACCACCCTTTTGAACAACTATGGCGCCCTTACCGATGAGGCCTTTAACGGGGCCGAAGCGATCCGCGCGGTAAAAGACGGGTATTATGATCTTATTTTAATGGATGTGCAGATGCCGGTACTGGATGGGTTCGGCGCCACCCGGATCATCCGGCAGGAATTGAATGAATTTATTCCCATCATTGCGCTGACCGCCAATGCTATAAAAGGAGAAGCCGGGAAATGCCTGAAAGCCGGTATGAATGACTATATATCCAAGCCCTTCGACGAAGAAGAACTGGTCAATGCCATTGCCAAATGGCTGGGAAAAGAACCCGAAAAATTTACCAACCCCCAATTATCCCATATGAAACCCGAAGAAAGCCCCCGGCTGTACGAACTGTCCCAACTGGAGAAAATCGCTTCAAATAACCAGTCATTTATAAAGAAAATGGTCATGCTGTTCGTAAACCAGGCTCCGGCTGATGTTAGAGAGATCCGGGAAGCCTTCGCTGAAGGAAACCTGTCCACGGTACGATCCGTGGCGCACCGGATGAAACCCTCCCTCGACAATTTGGGCATCCATAGCCTGCATGGGTTGATACGTGAAATCGAAACCAGCCCTGAAACAGCGGACCCCGGCGGTCAATCGGAAAAAAATATAGCCGAACTTGAACGGGTTATCAGCCTGGTGGTTTACCAGTTGAGAAAGGAAGTGCTGCAGGAAACGGAAGTGCAGGGAAAAGGATGACATTATTTTCGATCCATCGTAAGTACATAAACTGTACCTATAAAAAAAGGCTTTGTACTTATTACAAAACCTTTTACTAGTACCGGAGAGCAGACTTGAACTGCCGTCCGCCGCGGCGGATATGAATCCGTGATCAATGGGGAATCGTTTTGATATAATCCCGCCCAGCACCCGTTTTAAGCCATTTTTCGAATTCCAAGGCTTCCTTTTTAGACCCAAATTCCTTTGTAAATAAAACCCGCCATGGCCGGTATCTGGCCGTCCAGCCCTGCCCCAGCTCATTATGCGAAAGCAACCTGCTTGGCAGATCTGAGGTGAAGCCTGTGTAATGCTTTTGAAAGACTGTGCTGTATAAAATATAGACTATGTACATATAAAAAAAGGCTTTGTATTTATTACAAAACCTTTTGCAAGTACCGGAGAGCAGACTTGAACTGCCGTCCGCCGCGGCGGATATGAATCCGTGATCAATGGGGAATCGTTTTGATATAATCCCGCCCAGCACCCGTTTAAACTGCAGACTTCAACTGCCGTCCGCCGCGGCGGATATGAATCCGATGCGCTAACCCTGCCTACTCGCCTCGCGGCGAAGCGGGCCGGCAGGCAGGCAGCTGAGCTACCCCGGTAACGGGCGGCAAAAATAGCGATTTTGCCCTAATGAATGAAATGAAATTTGCCTGTTTTTAAACGAAAACAGCCCATAAAACCGTGTCAGCCAAGCCCGATCTCCTGGTGTGGCGCCGGGATCTCCACGTCTGCAAAACCTTTCTTGAGCAGCCGGTTCTTAAAGTCCTGCTGCACCTCGTATTCCCCGTGTACCAGGAATAATTTATTCACCTGCCCCGGATCCTGGCAGGCCAGCCACTGGCACATATCCTCATAATCACCATGGGCACTCATACTGCGGACGGATCCGATCTCCGCGTGTACTTCATGCATAACCCCGAATATGTTCACATCCCTGTCCCCGGATAATAAACGCCCGCCCAGCGAATGGGGTTCGCAATAACCGGTCATCAGGATCGTGTTGTGCGAGTTCTCAATGTTATTGCTGATATGATGCTTCACCCTGCCTGCATCTGCCATCCCGCTGGCAGAAATGATAACCATCGGGCCGTCCTGGAAATTAAGCAGCTTGGACTGCTCCACCGACTTCACATAATGCAATCCCTCGAATGAAAAGGGGTCCTTATCGGTCTGCATGATCCGCTGGATCGTCTTATTAAAATACCCCGGGTATTTTTTCATGATCTCCGTGGCTTCAATACTCAAGGGACTGTCCACATAATAATCCAGTGCCGGCAGCCTGTTCTCCAGTTCCAGCTGGTTGAGTGAATACAGGATCTCCTGGGTACGCCCCACGCTGAAAGCCGCCATGATCAGTTTTCCCTTTTTCTGCATACAGGCTTTCTCAATCCAGTTCAGCAGCATATCCGGGGTGGTCACATGCGTATCATGCAGGCTGTTGCCATAGGTGGACTCCATGATAATACAATCCGCCTGCGGAAAATTTTCCGGCGATTTCAGGATGGCATCGCGGTAACGGCCGATATCGCCGCTGAAAGTAATACGGGTTTCTTTTCCTCCTTCTTTAATTTTTAAATGCACACAGGTACTGCCGATAATATGACCCGCATCGGTAAACATTCCCTGAACCCCTTCCATCACATCAAACCAGGTTCCATACTCCGCTTCCACCAGGAAGTCCACTGCTTTCTTCGCATCATCCACCGTATAGAGCGGCTTCAGGTAGGGCTGCCCTGCAGCCGCCCTCCGCTTATTCACATATTTTATCTCATCTTCCTGTATCTCCGCGGAATCTTCCAGCAATACGGATGCCAGTTCACTGGTTCCATGCGTACAAAATATCCGGCCCCTGAAACCGTCTTTGATCAGTTTGGGGATCAGCCCGCTGTGATCAATATGCGCATGGGACAGGATCATCATATCGATCTCTGCGGGCTCAAATCCAAAATGGCGGTTGAGCATATCCGTATCCTTTCCCAGGCCCTGGAACATGCCGCAATCCAGCAGGAGTTTTTTCCCCCTCTTCAGCGTAATCACATGTTTCGACCCGGTAACCGTACGGGCCGCACCGTGAAAAGATATTTTCATACTTTAATATTTAAAAAGTTGTCAGTTGCCAGTTGTCAGGAAACAGCCCTTCATGCGAGAAGCGAGAGGCGAGAAGGAAACAGCCCATCCTAAAAAGAGTGAATCTTAATCCCCTTCCATTAACTCGTTTTACTTGGTCCACTCCCCACTCTCCACTCCCCGCTCTCCACTTCTACCTCCGTACCTTAAACGACCAGGTCACCCAAAACTCCGCCACCAGCTCACCCGCTTTATTCGTCCCAACCGATTTCACTTTCACCGTCCTCGGCTCCCCGGTGCTGATCGTTTCCTCTATTGCTTTACGGAATAAATCGCCATCGGCACAAACAAATGCAGTACGGTCCGTGGCTTTTTTAAAATACTCCGATTCCACTTTGACCACCAGCATGGAAACGGGTGGCTGGATCTTATATAAATGAGCCATAGCTAAGACCCCGGTACTCATTTCAGCCGCCATACTCAGGCTGGCAAAATAGGTGGACCTGAACGGGTTTTGCGACAACCATTTATACGGAATGGTCACCACCGCCCTTTGTTCATCCAGTTCCCTTACCCGCACCCCGGCGATAAATGCAGCGGGCAGGCGCATCAGCAGGAACAAACGGAACTTCAGCGGATGCTTCATCAGCCGGATAAAAGCGGGCGTGTGCTTATTCATTAACGCGTTGCATTATTGTTTATCAAAAGCCACGATCATGGCCACGGCCTTATTGTCGTTAGCATCTGCTTTGAAGTAAATAGTACCGTCGCTGGTATTATTGTAACGGACCGAACGGATCTGTAAGCTGCGCAGGGCTTCATTGACCTTCGCAGTATAGTTTGACTGCGCACTCCCGCTGATGGCCTGGTTGAGCTGGTTATAATCCAGTTCATCCTTGCTTACCACGATCGCGATATAATCCCGGTTGCCGGTACTGTCAGCCTCTAGTGACTGGGATTTGGGAAATAACCGGTACCCGGTGATCCCGCAATAAGGCGAATGTTTGGAAACGGTTTCATCCTTTTTCAGATAAGGGAATAAGACAAAACTCTTTCCGTCTGTTTCCTGTCCGAAAATATAGATATAACATTCCGTTTCATTCCTGATCTCCATCTTAAAACGGGTACCCACGGCAATCGGCGAAACGGTCTGGAAACTATTGCCCCCGGCCGAACGAAGCTGTATGTATTCTTTATTGGCATTGTTCACCAGGCCGATCGTACACTCCAAGGGAATGTTGGCAACGGCGCTGCGTTTGGGCAGCGGATCAATCCCATAGGCTTCGCGGACATAGGTACTGAAATCACGGTATTTCACCCAGGCCACCCCGTTCTTACCCCATTCGGGTCCCCAGCTGTTCATGATCTGGAAAGCTCCTCCAAATTTGCGGTCATCATAACCGATCACGCACATGGCATGACCGCCCATGCCCATTTGCGAGGCATCCGTACCACTGGGTTCCCAGAGTTCCCTGCCCATCATATCCTGCATAAAACTCTGTCCCACCATCATACCAATGGCAACCGGTGCATCTTTGGCCAGGTGTTCTTTGATACCCCTTACACTTATTTCATTGATATTATCCCCGTTTGTGATCCGGGTAAACCCATGTATCACGTTCTGTCTTCCCACCTGTACTTCGGATGAATTGGGCGTCCGTTCACAATCCTGGTCATTATACGGATACTGGCTTAAAGCCACACCCCCGTTCCTCTGCATGGCTTCCATCGCCTTTTGCAGGTAAGAACCCTGGCAACCTTCCAGGCGTATCTGGTTATACAGGTAAGACGGGCTGAATGCGATCTGGTTGGGATCGGCTCCGCTCGCTGCGGAGATCAGGATCGTCTGGGCGGCATAGGCAGAGCTCCAGGCCACGCAACTGCCCTGCTGGCCCTGGTTGCTGCGGTCCGGCGCAAAACGCAACAGGGAAACAGCTTCCGGAATCGGGTTTTTGGCATTATCCTCTTCCAGCCCTTCGTAAACTGAAGCTTTGTTGAATTCAGCAGGATTGAAGTTGTACCCGCTTTGTGAAAACCGGGATATGATCTGTTCCACATTGCAGCCCCCGCTCCTCCCCAGCAGAAAATAAGCAGCAGCAGCCAGTACCAGTAGCAGGATGATCCCCTTTCCTTTAAACAAGCCCAGGATCAAGGGCAGCAGGGACATCAGCCCTCCGCCACCTCCGCCGGGAAAATTGGGCCGGTTACCTCCACCGCCTCCATTATCATCGGGTTGATTAGGATCCACCGGGTCATCGGTCATTCGGATAGGCATAGAAAACAGTTTAAAGGTTTATGTTATTTTAAAAGTACCGAGATCACCCGGAAAAATAACACTGCTCCGAAATTTAATATCCATTATTTTTCCACCTGATTGCAACGATTGTAAGAGGGATTCGTCAATTTTGTGTGCCGGTACTATAAAAATATGATCCCGTATGACTATTAAACCTTTTCTCCTTATTGTGCTGCCCTTTTTCCCCGTTTTGAGCAGCAGCGCCCAACCCCTCGATGGACGGGTCAGGTTCCTGCAGGGGCAGGCCATTGAAATCAGCCTGCAGACCCAAACGACTATTTCACAGCAGGCCATGGGACAGGCCATCGACTTCCATGTGGATGCCGCTTGTGAACACCAGTATGATGTAACCAATACAACGGAAGACAATCACAGCCTGCGGCATTCGGTAAAGCGCATAACTTTCTCGTTTGACGGCATGGGACAGAAACAGGCTTTTGATTCAGATATTCCCAAAGACCTCAACGGGCAACTGGGCAAACCGGTCAAAGAACTGCTGGATAAGAAATATGATATGATCATTGATCCCTACGGAAAAGTATTACTGACCCTGCCCGACAGTTTTCCCACCGCCAAAACTGATAACCGGATGGCCATTATCTCTAACCTGATGAAAGAAGTGGTGGATATTGTACAGCCGCCGCAGAAAGGAAAAGGCAGTTTTTTCCGGGTCATTCCTGAAAAAGAAGGCGGTTTAAAAACGGGCGATTCCTGGACCGAATCCGGTTCCACCCCGACGGATAATTATCAGACTACCTACCTGATAAGTGCCGTTACAGACAGCAGTATCCTGCTGGATTTTACAGGAAATGCGTACACGGTAACCAAAGCGGAAATGATGGGAAGTGAAACCATCACAACCCTGAATCATAAATCAACTGGAAAAATTATTGTAGACAGGGCCACCGGGCTGATCCGTCAAAAAACAACGCAGACCGAATCCAGCGGCAGTACCGAATCTTCCTTTGGCAACCTGCCCCTGACTTCAAAAACAAGCAGTACCATTACCGTGCAAATAAAGCCACAGGAGTAAACCAGCCTCCTGCCGCTTTCGAAAAATCCAGCCGGGAAAAAACATAATCCCTACGAAGCCCCCGACACCTGACACTCTGCCTACTCGCCTCGCGGCGAAGCGGGCTGGCAGGCAGGCTGACAACTAAACCCCAACCTGCCCTCTCAGCAGGTCTTCCAGCTCATCTCTTTTCCGGATCAGGCGGGCCTTCCCTTCCTTCATCAGCACTTCAGCCGGTTTGAAACGGGAATTATAATGCGAAGACATTTCAAAACAATAAGCGCCGGCATTGCGGATAACCAGGTAATCTCCCTCGCGGATCTCGGGGATTAAGCGGTTCTCCGCAAATGTGTCGGTCTCACAAATATTCCCCACCACATTGTAGATTTTTTTTTCTCCTGCCGGGTTCGAAATATTTTCGATGACATGATAGGATCCGTAAAACATGGGACGGATCAGGTGATTGAGTCCCGTATCCACCCCGGCAAATACTGCCTGTCCCGCCGGTTTCAGCACATTGACCTTTGTAATAAAATATCCGGCCTCACTGACCAGGAACTTACCCGGCTCAAACCAGGCCTGTAAAGGGCGGCCGTATTTTTTTTCATATTGTTCAAACTCCTCCTTCACTTTTCTTCCCAACAGGGCGATGTCGGTTCCTTTTTCCCCGGGTTCATAGGGAACTTTGAATCCGCCCCCCAGGTCAATCACTTCCAGTTCCGGAAAATGCGCTGCCACTTCAAATAACACTTCGATCCCCCGGGCAAACACTTCCACATCTTTGATCTCGCTTCCTGTATGAATATGCAGGGTGCGGATGAATAAACCGGTTTCCTTTACCAGGTCCAGCACTTCGCTGATCTGCTCCAGCGGTATGCCGAACTTACTGTCCGCATGCCCGGTAGAGATTTTCAGGTTTCCCCCGGCCATGATATTGGGACGGAGACGGATTCCTACCGGGTAGCTATGACCGAATTTCAACCCGAACTTCCTTAAATTAGAGAGACTGTCAATATTGATATGAATACCCAGGCGCTGCGCTTCCTCAATTTCTTCAAACGCGATATTGCTGGAGGTATAAAGAATATTCTTCGGGTCAAATCCCGCCAGCAGGGCCAGCCGGGCCTCGTTCACCGAACTGCAATCCACATTGCACCCGGTGCTTTTTATATACCGGAGTATATTGATATTGGTCAGTGCCTTGGCGGCATAAAAAAAACGTACATTGGCCCCGCGGAACGCAGCCAGGAGATGAATGTATTGCTCCCCGATCCGTTCCGCATGGTAAACATAGAGAGGAGTACCGTATTCCCCGGCCAGTGCTACCAGTTGTTCGTGTGAAAGTTCCGTTGCCATAGGGGCGAAGATAAAAAAGAACCGGCTCAGTAAATTACGGAGCCGGTTTATTAATTTAGTTAATACAGGGAATCCTCCTCAGCTTTCTTCTCCTTCCCCGTTCTCCTCATTGATCACCAGTTCTCCGCCCTCGGTAACCGCCAGTGCGGTGGGTTCTTCATTTTCCCCTGTTCCTTCTGAATCCGTTTCATCGGGTAACTGGTCTTTGATAACGGTTGGCTCCACCAGTTGTTCCGCAAGTACTTCCCTGATCCGCGGCAGGTCATCCGCGGAATTGATTCCGAAATAGTCCATGAAGTTTTTGGACGTGCAGTACACCAGCGGGTGACCTGGTAATTTTTCATTGCGGCCGGTAATGATGATCAGTTCTTTCTCCAGCAATTTCTGCACCGCATAATCGGAGCTCACCCCGCGGATCGCTTCGATTTCGCCTTTGGTTACCGGTTGCTTATACGCAATGATGGCCAGGGTTTCCAGTGCCGCTGCGGAAAGACGCTTGAGGAATTTATCCCCGTTCAGCTGGGCAATGGTCTTATGGAAATCCTTCTTGGTGAGAAACTGCCAGCCACCTCCGCTTTGTCTCATTTCAAAAGGATAAAACTCGGAAGCATATTTTTCAGCAATCCCTTCAATCGCAGCCTCCACCTGGTCCAGTGAGATCTTTTCCTCCATAAAGCCAAAGGCATTATTCACCAGTTCGGTGATATCCAGGGTGGTCAGGGGTTTATCACTCGCAAAGATCAGGGCTTCAATATGTGGTATCAGGTTATCGATAGTCATAATAGTCAAAAGGTCAATGAGTCAAATAGGTCATACGGGTCAAAATGGTCAAACAGTCAAATGGATGGGCAAGATAACTATTGATGATAAAATGCAATTCACAGTTTATGCACAATTATTGAAATTGAGACAACTGACTGGAAGCCGCAAACCCTGGGAAAAATCATCCCTTTACTCGAAACTTTTTTGAGAAGGCCCATTCACCACTCCCCATTCCCCATTCACCTTACAAAAAACCCGGTGTTCATCGCTGTGCACCGGGCTCGTTATTGGATCCTTCTGATCGCGCCATCTTATCCCTGCAAAGCGGCCGCTCCGCTCACGATCTCCGTCAGCTCGGTGGTAATCGCCGCCTGGCGGGCCCTGTTGTAAGAGATCTTCAGGGAACGAAGCATCTCGTTGGCATTTTCACTGGCCTTATCCATCGCGGTCATGCGGGCTCCGTGCTCAGATGCATTGGAATCGAGTACAGCCTTATATAATTGGGTGTTGAGGATCTTCGGCATCAGTTCAGCGATCAGCAGGTCTTTGGAAGGATCGTAAATAAAATCCGCCTTGGTCGCGCCTGCCTTTATCTCCACTTTGGGAATGGGCAGGAACCGCTCCACCACGAAACGCTGGGTCGCCGCATTTTTGAACTGGCTGTACACTAATTCCACCACATCAAATTCCTTGTTTTCAAAAGCGGTCATCGCGGCCTGGGCGGCTTTCTGAACGCCTTCAAAACTCAGGTGATGAAAGATATCCTTAAAAGTATCCGCAGTTTTAAAATTACCCTTTACAAAACTTTCATAGCCCTTTTTCCCAATACTCCAGACCACCAGGTTGCCTTTTTTCTGCTGGTCTGTGTATTTTTCAATGATGGTGGCTTTTGCCAGTTTGATAATGTTGGCATTGAAGGCACCGGCTAATCCCCGGTCGCTGGTAATAACGATCATCAGCACTTTTTCCACCGGGCGCTCGGCTGCGAGGCTCATACCGGCACCGGCTTCGCTGTTGCTCACGATATTGCTCAGCATTTCCTGCAGCTTCTGTGCGTAAGGGCGCATCTGTACGATCGAATCCTGGGCCCGGCGCAACTTGGCCGCACTCACCATTTTCATCGCCTTGGTGATCTGCTGGGTGCTTTGTACTGATTTGATCCGGTTACGAACCTCTTTTAACTGACCTGCCATAAATCGTGCTTAAATTGGCCGCAAAGGTAAGGGCCGGGGACTAAAAATCCATCTACATTTTTTGAACGGATTAAGCGGGTAATAACTGATTCACATAACTGGAATATTCCCGGTTTTTAGTGCTAAATCCCTGGTTTTTACCAGCACCGGCTGGTACTTATCCTTTCGCCTGACGAAGCGACAGCAGACCAACCTGTTCTTCAGGTTCAATCCTCCAGCATAAATTCCCGCCTGAGCTGGTAGCTGATCGCCAGTTTACCAGTCGCCCCGGGATCCTCCCGGAATGGGGTTTCAAACTCCCGCAGCAGGAGCAACTGAACCGGCCCGCTGACCAGGGCGCTGAAATCTCCGGCCCGGATGGTCAGCCTGCCCTCCCGGACCGTATCCAGCCGGTTGATCCCTTCACTGCTGAATAAAGTGTCGGTTGCGATCACCCGTACATAATCTTCTTTTTGCAGACCCTTTAGCTCCAGTACGAGATCCTGCCTTGATAAGGTATCGGCCAGACCCGTAAGCAGCAGCATCGGATGGAATTCAAACTCCCGCTCATAGATTTTCTTTCCCTTATCCAGCAGGGATATTGTATGACTGCCCTCAAATTCAGGGATCGGTTTATGTAATTCGTAAAAGCTGCCGGTTAGTCGTGAGCTGTCCGGTATGAGCTTTTCATCATCCAGGTACACGGCGGCTCCTGCGGGCAGGGTAACTGAATATCCTTCTTCCTCAACCCGGAAACGGATCAGCACCGTAAGTTTATCATCCCCCTCTTCTGCATTGACCTGGCAATCGAGGTAAAGAGCCCCGGCTTCCGGAATGACCGCAGTCCTTTTATCTTTTCCTGAGCAGGAAAAAAGCAATATCCCGCCGGTCAAAGCAATAACAATTAACCACAAACGATATGTCAGACCTGTCCTGTTCATTAAAGAAAGCAAATTACATTAAAGAACGGTTATGCAGTGATTTTAACAAGCTAACTAAATCACCGCCAACCGGGTATTCAAACCGATCCCGCAAACCGGCGGATGGCCGGGATCCGGCGTCTTGGTTTTAGTCAGGCGACGGCCCCTTGCAATGAAAACTGTTGCAGGGAACTTTAACCCCTGCTTTGCCATACCCTGCTTACCCGTTTTGATGTACCCGCGGGGTCCTGAGATAATCAGAATCCGCAAAGATCCGGTTGTCCTGTCCCCAAACCCGGAAGGGAAACAGCAGGCGGGCTGATAGTAAACTCCCAACTAAGACTTATCTTTGCCGCCCTTGGTAAAACCGGAATAACCCCTGTCAAAATGGCCTGTAATCTTATTGTAGCACCGTTTTTGACAAAACAAACCGTTATTAATCAATAATATTTTAATAAATCAACCATGCTTGGTTTCATTCAGAAAGTTTTTGGCGGCAGCAAGTCAGAAAAGGATGTGAAAAAAATTGAACCTTATGTTGCCAAAATCAACCAGTTTTTTGCTTCATACCAATCCCTCAGCAATGACCAGCTTCGCAATAAAACCCAGGAATTCCGGGAACGGATCAAACAACACCTGACCGGGATTGATGCGGAAATTGCAGAGAGAAATGCGGCCGCGGAAACACTCCCCTTTAATGACCTGCTGGGCAAGGATGCGATCTACCAGGAAGTGGACAAACTGAAAAAGGACCGGGATAAGAAAATAGAGGAAATCCTGGAAATACTGTTACCCGAAGCATTTGCCGTAGTGAAGGAAACCGCCCGCCGTTTTAAGGAAAATACCGAGATCGTTTCCACGGCAACCCAATTGGACCGTGACCTGAGTGTGAAAAAGGATTATATCACTATTGATGGAGACCGATCCATTTTTAAAAATACCTGGACAGCCGGTGGCGGACAGGTTACCTGGAACATGGTCCATTATGATGTACAGCTGATCGGCGGAGTGGTGCTGCACCAGGGAAAAATTGCTGAGATGGCCACGGGAGAGGGTAAGACCCTTGTTTCCACCCTGCCGTCTTACCTGAATGCATTGCCCGGGGAAGGCGTGCATATTGTAACCGTGAACGATTACCTGGCCCGCCGTGACCAGGAATGGAACGGAACTATTTTTGAATGGCTGGGTATTACAGTTGACTGTATTGATAAACACCAGCCCAACAGTGAAGAAAGACGAAAAGCCTACCTGGCGGATATCACGTATGGGACCAACAACGAGTTCGGTTTCGATTACCTGCGGGACAATATGGTGCACACCCCCGAAGAAATGGTACAACGCAAACACCATTATGCCATGGTGGATGAAGTGGACTCCGTACTGATCGATGATGCCAGGACACCGCTGATCATTTCCGGTCCCGTGCCGAAAGGAGAAGACCAGCAGTTCCATATTCACAAGCCCCGTATCCAGCAACTGGTGCTGGAGCAGGAACGCATTATCCGGAATGGACTGATTGAAGCCAAAAAACGATTTGCAGAAGGAGATGATGATCCCAAAACCGGCGGCTTGCACCTGTTCCGCGCTTTCAGGGGCTTACCCAAATACGGACCGGTGATCAAATTCCTGAGCGAACCGGGTGTAAAAGTGAAAATGCAGAAAGCGGAAAACTATTACCTGCAGGACCAGCAACGCAACATGCAGATTGTGGATGATGAACTGCTCTTCCATATTGATGAAAAAAACAATTCCGTAGAGCTGACCGATAAGGGACTGGCGATGATCACCCGTACCGGTGAGGACCCGGAATTCTTTGTATTACCGGATATCGGGATCAAACTGGCGGAAGTGGAGAAAAGCGCTTCCACGGCCGATGAGAAACTGCAGCTGAAAGAGAATATTCTCAATGATTATGCACAGAAGGCCGACCGTATTCATACGGTCCAGCAATTATTAAAAGCCTATACCCTTTTCGATAAGGATGTGGAGTACGTGGTGATGGACGGCGCGATCAAGATCGTGGACGAACAAACCGGCCGTATCCTGGATGGCCGGCGTTATTCAGACGGCCTGCACCAGGCGATTGAAGCCAAGGAGAATGTGAAGATCGAGGCCGCCACCCAGACCTATGCCACGATCACCCTGCAGAATTATTTCCGGATGTACCATAAACTGGCGGGTATGACCGGTACCGCCGAAACAGAAGCCGCGGAATTGTGGAGTATCTACAAACTGGATGTGGTGAGTATACCCACCAATATCAAAATGATCCGGAATGACAAACAGGATCTCGTTTACAAGACAAAAAGGGAGAAATACAAATCTGTTATTGATGAAATAGAAGCGCTGCGGAATGCAGGCCGCCCCTGTCTCGTGGGTACCACATCCGTGGAAGTAAGTGAACTGCTGAGCCGGATGTTGCAGCAGAAGAAAATTCCGCACAATGTGCTGAATGCGAAACAACACGCCAAAGAAGCCCAGGTGGTAGCCGAGGCCGGTTTGCCCGGTGCTGTAACGATCGCCACCAATATGGCTGGTCGTGGTACGGATATCAAACTCGGGCCGGGCGTGAAGGAAGCGGGCGGGCTGGCCATCATTGGTACGGAACGGCACGAAAGCCGCCGGGTAGACCGCCAGCTCCGGGGTCGTGCCGGCCGCCAGGGTGACCCGGGATCCTCCCAGTTCTATGTATCACTGGAAGATGACCTGATGCGGATGTTCGGCAGTGAACGCATTGCTTCCCTGATGGACAAGCTCGGTTACAAGGAAGGTGATGTGATCCAGCACAGCATGATCAGCAACAGTATCCAGCGGGCACAAAAGAAAGTGGAAGAAAATAATTTCGGCATCCGGAAGCGCCTGCTCGAATATGATGACGTGATGAACATGCAGCGGAATGCAGTATATAAAAGAAGAAACCACGCTTTGTTCGGGGAGCGCCTGGCGCTGGACATTGACACCTCCTTCTCCGCAATGGCCGAAGGACTCGTAAGCTCTTTCCGTGAGCAGGAAGACTTTGAAGGATTCCGGATGTCCTGCATCGTGAACTTCGGACTGGACACCTCGATCGGGGAGGAAGACTTCAAAAAATCAGACCTGAATAAACTGATTGACCAATTGTATACCGAAGCTACGGATCGGTACACCCTGCATAAGGAGGATATCCATAAACAGGCCATCCCGGTATTTAAAAATATCCGCCTGACCCAGGGAAGTCATATTGAGAATGTGGTGGTGCCTTTTACCGACGGAAGGAAGGGACTGAACGTACTGACCAATCTCGACAAGACCTTGCAGACTAACGGGGCGGAACTCAGCAATGCGCTGGAAAAAACCATCACCCTCGCGGTGATCGATGATTCCTGGAAGGAACACCTTCGGGCCATGGATGACCTGAAACAAAGTGTACAGACTGCTTACCTGGAACAAAAAGACCCGCTGGTTATCTATAAAATGGAAGCATACAACCAGTTCCGGAATATGAATGCGGATGTAAACAAGGATATCGTATCCTTCCTCAGCCATTCCTCCCTCCCGATCCAGCAGGAAAATACCCAGTTGAAAGAGGGCCGCCAGCAAAAGACAGATATGAGCAACATGAGGGCCAATAAAGAAGAAGTGGACAAGGCCGGCGAAGATTATGCGGCCAACGAAAAGGACAAACTGGTACCGGTAACTGTCGGGCCGAAGATCGGCCGCAACGATCCCTGCCCCTGCGGCAGCGGCAAGAAATACAAACATTGCCACGGGAAAGAGGCCTGAACAACAGAAATGGAAAAATAAATTCAATAACAAAGCCAGGTGAACGCCTGGCTTTTTTTATTGGTCAGTTCAGAAACTACCCACTGCCTGCTGCTTACTTCCATCTCCCCTAAAAACCCGACAGCCTATCCATTTCCCATCTGTCTCTTAGATGGCCCCATTCACCATTCACTATTCACCATTCACTGCTGTCCGGTAAAAATACAAACAGGCCCATAAGGGGTTTTAAGCTAGGCTTTAACGGATAGTTTTTTTGGTGTTTAAAAAAAGTAAGCCCCCCTTATGTTTTGAACAGGAGGAGTTTTTCATCAACGGGGTCTAAATAGTCTAGCAAGGCGCTATCCGGATCTGTCAAAAACGCTTTCAGGTTGATATATGTGAACAGGTGTAAGCGGACCAGTCCTGTGAGGTTAGCCATTGACCAGTTTCTTTTTTTTGCGGTCTTGTCCTTTACAATTTTTACAAGCAGGTCAGCAATAAAGGTGCACCAGAGCTGGATCCGAATAGCATTTTCGTTATCTCCCAGGAAGTTATACAGGTTGAAGTTTTGTTTTATTCGTTTAAACAACGTCTCTATTTGCCAGCGTTTCTTATATAAATCAGCAATGGTGAGGGGGGCTGAGCGAAAATCATTTGTAATAAACTCATATATTTTATCATTGCCCCTGTCTTCAAATACCACCATCCGGGCTTTTTGGATGGGCTGAAGGTCTGCGGTAGCAGGATTGCCCAAGTCAATCAGAAAATCTGCAACAACACCTGCATCGGCATCTTTATCCTTCACAATATACCCGCCGGTAATATCGTACACAGCCCGGGCATCCGGCCGGGTAATCCAGCTGATTTTTTGCTCAGACCATGATCTAAGCCGGTTGTAGTTTTTATATCCCCGGTCCATCACCACAATAGAGCCTGGCGGCAGATTTATATAAGGTAAAAACCTCCGGTCGTTCTGGATCCCTTCGGTGAGCCGGATAAAGCAGGGAAGGTTATCCTTGGCCCGAACCAGTAAATGAGCCTTAATACCCCCTTTTTTCTTCCCATTCAGCCCAAAACTACCTGTCCCGGTCAGCACAGTTGAAAAAAGGGATACCGTAGTGGAATCAATAATAAAAAGCCGGTCCAGTTTACTTGTTCCCCTCAGGCTGTCCGGTAAATCACCGTAATGACAGCGATAAAGTTCATGGTACAGCTCTTCAAACAGGGCGGCTGGGCGACGGCTGTTGGCATCAGCCAGTGTGGCCCGGCGTGGCGTATTTGTGAGTCCGACATGTTTTAGGCGGCTATGATGGGCCTGGATCCCGGTAATAAGCTCTCTGAGTGAAGTACATTGATGCAATGTGCTGAAAAGCAAGGTTACAAGATGATCATAGGTCTTGAACTTTTTGCAATACCGGTCAGCGGCATACTTGCGAACCAGCCGGGCAATAATAGGCCGGGGAATAAGAGATAATAATTGGTTGAAAACCGGCTGTCCGGTAAAATGTTTAGGTTTGCCCATTATTTAGTTTTGGTTGTGGTGACTGAAAACTAAATAAAAAAAGGAGGCCTAAAAACCTCCTTTTTACTTTTCTTTTTAAAACTTTACCGGACAACAGTGAATCACCATTCACTATTCACATACACTACATAGGACACATACAAACCACGCTGCCTAAATAAAAAAGCCGGGTGACTGACTAAACATTCACCCGGTTTTGTATTTATTGGGCTACTGCTAAAAGCCTTTCTTCTGCTTCAGCTCATACTTTTGTTCATACCGGTCGTTGAGCTGCTTTTGCTTATCATCCAGGTTCACTTTTCTTCCCTGGATAAACGCATCCGTTACATTATTGGTGGACATATCCAGGATGTCCCCGGAACTGATAATAAAATTTGCATCTTTCCCGGGTTCGATACTGCCGGTCTGATCTCCCACCCCCATCACTTTCGCTGCATTCAGTGTAATAGCAGACAGGGCTTCCTCCTTTGTCAGTCCATAGGCAGCGGCAGTACCCGCATTGAAGGGCAGGTTACGGCCACGGGTCTGCGGATCATCATCTGAGATAGCAAACAAAACACCTGCTTTTTGCAAAGCAGCGGCCGTTTTATACGGCTGATCCACATCATCATCGGTGGTGGTCGGCAAACTGTGCATTTGCTGTAATACCACAGACACATTGTGCTGTTTCAGCAGGCCGGCGATCTCCCAGCTTTCACTGGCCCCGACGATCACCATATCAAACCCGAATTCCTTTACAAAATCCAGTGCCACCAGCATCTGTTTTACGGTATTGGCATGCACATAGAATTTTTGCTTTTTAGAAAACAGGTCTTTGACGGACTCGTATTTCAGGTTTACCTCGGCATGTGCTGCTTCAGCATTATATGCTCTGGCTTCCCTGAAAAAAGCTGTCAGCTTTTCGATTTGTTCCAGGCCTTCTTTCACCGGATCGGAAACGGCAGCGGCATTCGGCCCCCCGGGGAATCCGCTGCCCCTGCCAAAACTGGGGCGCGGCATCAGGGAAGGCATAAACAAATGCATCCCCGCATCGGTTTTCAGCGAAGCATCTTTCCAGTTCCAGGCATCCAGTTGTACCACGGAGGATGAGCCCGCAAGGAAACTGCCCTGTGGTACAATATTGGCCGCGAGGATCCCATTGGACCGAAGGGTATTGATCACTTTGGAATCCGTATTATAGGCCACAATAGCGCGGACGTTCGGATTCATATCGCCGATCTCCCTTGCGTCATTGCTGGCCCTGACTGCGCCGATTTCCACCAGGCCCAGGGAACTGACCGGCAGGATCAAACCCGGATAGACCTGTTTGCCTTTCGCATCCACCACATCAGCAGCATCCGGCGGAATCACAATATCCTTGCCCACTTTTTCAATTTTTCCATCCCGGACCTGGATAATACCATTTTCAATAACGGTACCGTTCCCAACATGGATCGTAGCATTCCTGATAAACAGCAAGCCTTTCTGTGCCGGAGCCGGCAGTACATTCGCCTGGCCACAGACGGCTGCAGTTACAGCGATCATCCAGACCAGGTTAAAGAGTTTTTTCATTTGCAATTATTTTAGTGTTTCGTATTACTGAAATCCTGAACTGTGAACTTTAAACCTTTACTCCTCCGCCTCTACAATAAGCAGCCCATGACTGTGCCCGTGATCACTGCAGCTGTGCAGGATCTCGTAAGCCGGCTGTGCCGGCAGGACGGGCATCCCGCTTTTTTTCTCCCCATTCATTTTCCGCACCAGGCGTATTCTTTCGGCCCTCACTTCCTGCTGCAACTGTTCATCCCGCTGGCGGTCGAAAAAGATGGTGCCGTCCACGATCGTGTATAATGATCTGGCATAAATGCTCAGGGGGTTATCGGACCAGAGCACCAGGTCCGCATCCTTGCCTACTTTGATACTGCCGACCTTATTATCCACATGCAGCATCTTGGCCGGGTTAATGGTCACCAGGTCCAGCGCTTCCTCCTGTGATAACCCGCCATACTTGATCGTCTTGGCCGCTTCCTGGTTCAGGCGGCGGGCCATTTCCGCATCATCGGAATTGATCGCCACATTCAGTCCCACTTTGTGCATGATCGCCGCATTATAAGGAATGGCATCCTCTACTTCCATTTTATAAGCCCACCAGTCGGAAAAGGTGGAGGCATTGGCACCATGCTTCAGCATTTTGTCGGCCACTTTGTAGCCTTCCAGGATATGGGTGAACGTATTTACTTTGAACCCCATCTTATCTGCCACTTCGATCAGGCCGGTGATCTCACTCTGCACATAGGAGTGACAGGTGATAAAACGCCTGCGGTCGAGGATCTCCACCAGTGCTTCCAGTTCCAGGTCGTGCCGGGGAGGATTTAAACCGGTGAGGGGTTTCCTCGCTTTTATCAACTGATCCCTTGCTGTTGTATAATCATCCCACTCTTTCTTATAATCCTTTGCCCGGGTAAAGGCATCCACCAGCACCTGCTCCACACCCATGCGGGTATCCGGGTAGCGGTTATTGCCCTGTGTGGAAGCTGAACGCTTGACGTTTTCCCCCAATGCAAATTTGATAAAGCCATCTGCCCCTGCAAACTTCATGTCAGTATCATTAGCGCCCCAGCGGAGTTTGATCAGCTGGGTCTGGCCCCCGATCACATTGGCCGAACCGTGCAGGATATGTGATGTGGTTACCCCCCCGCTTAGCTGGCGGTAGATATTGATATCATCCGGATTCAGGTTGTCGCCGATCCGCACTTCTGATGTAACCGATTGCGCCCCTTCATTGATCGAAGCGGCCGCGATATGCGAGTGCTCATCAATGATGCCGGGTGACAGGTGCTTGCCGGTTCCGTCGATCACCCGGGCATCCGGAGCGTTCAGGTTTTTACCGATCGCCGCGATCTTACCATTCCTTACCAGTACATCCGTGTTCTGCAACACCCCTTCTTTCTCACTGGTCCAGACGGTCGCATTTTTGATCAGCAGGGTTTCCTGTTTGGGCTGGTGCTCTTCATCCCATCCATACGGCAGGAAGGGATAACTGACTTTTCCAATAACCGGGGCCTCTTTTTTCTTTACACTATCCGTCTTTATTGCTGCTTCTTTTATCAATACAGCAGTCCAGGTAAGCAGGTGGCCGATGGAATCCACGCCTGTACCATTCCACTCTGTGCCATTGCTGATCCCGCCCAGTCTTGTTGCATTTGCCGGCAGGGTTTGTTCGGTCATACCCACACGACCGCCAACCCCTCCGGGGCGCCGTTGTGCTGTATCTGCAACCACGGGCCGTTGCCGTCTGGACATGACCGCATAACTGAGTTTCACCTGCCTGCCGTCAAAACTAAACCTGCTGTTCAGGGTATCTTTCCCCCACATGGTAAGTGAACCGGTACTCTTCACATCCAGCGTATAATTTTCCGTTCCGTCCGGTGTATTGATGGTAAGCTGGTACGTACCGGCAATATCACTCTCGTCTTTTACATTGTATCTGATCCCCTGCACATAATTGTACAGGATACTGGTCTTTTCATTAAAGATGGGACCACTGGTGATTAAGAAATTGGCCAGTTTACCCGCGTCGAGGCTGCCCACTCTATCATAAATACCCAGTGTCTGGGCCGGTATCCGTGTAAGGGCTTCCATGGCTCTTGTCTCACTAAGACCGTATTCCAAAGCCTTGCGCAGGCTGGACCAGAAAAGGCCGGTGCTGCGCAGGTCGGAGGTAGTCAGGCAGAAAGGAATCCCCGCTTTTTCAAAAGCAGCCGCATTAACAGGTGCCAGTTCCCAATGTTTCAAATCCTGCAGGGAAACAAATTTTGCGTCATTGGGATCTTCCACATCCTGTGGCTGCGGAAAATTGAGCGGCAGGATAAAAGTCGCGTTGGTGGCCTTCATCTCTTTTATACGCTGGTATTCATTTTGCCCGGCCTTGATAATATACTGTACTCCGAATTCATCCCCGATCCGGTCAGCCCGCAGGTCATTCCATTTATCATTGGATTCAAATACCTGCGGCAGGCCCTGGTTATCATTCCAGGATTGCAGGGTGGCATTGAATCCTTCCTGGTAAGGTTTGGTCTTATACCAGGCAGCATCCAGGTAGGTCTGGCGCAATAAAGCGATATACCCCATCATGGAACTGGGATAAGTCTGTGTCGATGTCCCTTTGCTGAATGAATAATGGGCAGATGCCTTTTCTTTTACGATAACAAGGTTTTCTTTTTCACTGGCCAGGGTAACCACCGCACCTGTGCCACGGGCCACCCCGTCTTTCACATGGGTCAGCACCGTGCCAAAGCCCGCTTCCCGCATGGATTTAGCGGCAGCATCATTCACACTGAAAACCTTATAGACATCCACATCGGATTTAAGGGCCTGGTTCCAGCCATAGGGACCTTTGACTGCTGTTTCTAATTGCTGGGGCGCAAAAAAATTGAATGCACCGGTTTGCTGTGGCTGGCGCTGGGGCGTGCCGTAATCGGTGTAGATATCAATAAAGGAAGGATAAATAAATTTACCCCTGCAGTCAACTTCCACCGCACCCGGAGGCACTGCCAGCCCGGTTCCTGCCGCCACGATCCGGCCATCCTTAATGACCAGGGTGGCATTGGAAAGGGTCGTTATGGCATCCTTAACAAGGGTGGCATGGGTAAAAGCATAATGACCATGACGGGGATCCGCTGTACCGTTCTCCGGGAAGGTAGGCTGGGTAAATGAAACGGCAGCCGTCAGGAGGCAACTCATTACCCCGGCCAGTCTTTTCAGCTTTCTCATACAGTTGTTGATTTTAGTGAAAGTTATCAAAAAACGATTTTACACAAAAAACCGCTTGCCCCGGCGCGAAATGGATGAACGGCCGGAACCCTGCTTTGACGACAAAATAACTGCTAACCTTCAGCGGTTTACCGTTATTATTTACCCACTATTAATCCCCATAAATAGTTTTACTTTTGAAAACCAGAAACCAGAAATATGCCTGTATCCAGGGAAAAAATAATACGGCCGGACTTCAGCCTCTCTCCCCGCATCGACCAGGTGGGGGTGGAAGAAAGGGCTTCCCGTTTCACCAAACGCAGCATCAAAAAAGAAACCAAGCTCAACGGGCTGAAACTGGTGCTGAATATGATCGATCTCACCACCCTTGAGGGAAAAGATACCGATGGCAAGGTAAAACAGCTATGCTATAAGGCCATGCACCCGCATGATGACCTGCCCGGACTTCCCACAGTGGCCGCGGTTTGCGTGTACCCCACTATGGTGAAAGTAGCCAAAAAAGCCCTTGAAGGTTCCGGGATCAGGGTCGCTTCGGTTGCTACCGCTTTTCCCAGCGGGCAGGCGACAAGGGATGTAAAGATCCGGGATGTAAAATACGCGGTGGCCAACGGTGCCGATGAAGTGGATATGGTGATCAGCCGGGGTAAATTCCATGCCGGTGAATACAATTTTGTATTTGATGAGATCGCCGCGATCAAAGAAGTATGCGGAGATGCGAGACTGAAGGTGATCCTCGAAACCGGCGAACTCGGCACTTATGATAAGGTGCGCCGTGCCAGTGATATCGCCATGCAGGCCGGGGCTGATTTCATCAAAACATCCACGGGTAAAATTCAGCCGGCTGCCACCATGCCGGTGACGCTGGTAATGCTGGAAGCCATCCGTGATTTTTATTACAAGACCGGTAAAATGATTGGGATGAAACCGGCGGGTGGTATTTCCAAATCGAAATTAGCCCTGCATTACCTGGTGATGGTAAAAGAAGTGCTGGGAGAAGACTGGCTGAGCAATGAATGGTTCCGCTTCGGCGCCAGCAGCCTGGCCAATGATGTATTAATGCAACTGGTGAAAGAAGAAACGGGGCTGTACCAGGCAGGAAATTATTTCAGTGTTGATTAAAATCCAAATAAACGAATATTGAAAATTGAACATTGAGCATTGAAAATTTTCTACTGGTAAGCTGAATGCTCAATGTTCGATGTTCAATTTTCAATTCTCAATGGGAGTGCCCCACAAGGAGCCAACAATTTCCGGAAACCTGAAATAAATAAACTATATCAGTTTGAGCTAAATAATTCCTGCTGATAAGCGAACAGAACCCTGAAGAGTGCGACGCAACAGGCGATGATCCGTGTTACTGTCGCCGGGACTATAAATAAAATATATGGCAACAACCCCAAAGCCCGCCCGTAAAAAAAACAATACGGCGAAGAGCAATACGATCAGACTGAAATTTGATACATCCTGGTCTTATGCGCCTGCGCCGGAAAGCAAAAGCGCCGCCACGATCAACAAACAATATGACCTGTTTATCAATGGCGAATGGCAAAAACCATTGAGTAAAAAATATTTCGATACCATCAACCCGGCCAATGAAGAAAAGCTGGCTGAGGTGGCTGAGGCCCATGAGGCCGATGTAAACAAGGCCGTGACCGCGGCCCGAACGGCTTATGAAAATGTGTGGAAGAAAATGCCGGCCAGAGAAAGAGCCAAGTATATTTTCCGGATCGCGAGAATGGTACAGGAAAAAGCGAGGGAACTGGCCATCATTGAAACACTCGATGGGGGCAAACCCATCCGCGAAAGCCGCGATTTTGACGTACCCACCGCCGCGAATCATTTCTTTTATTATGCCGGCTGGGCAGATAAACTGGAATACGCTTTCCCCAACCGCCGCACAGCGCCGTTAGGAGTGGCGGGACAGATCATTCCCTGGAATTTTCCCCTGCTGATGGCTGCCTGGAAGATCGCGCCGGCCCTGGCTACCGGGAATACCGTGGTGTTGAAACCCGCGGAAACGACCCCGCTCACGGCACTCAAACTGGCTGAAATCATACAGGAAGCGGATCTCCCCCCCGGCGTGGTGAATATTCTTACCGGCGCCGGTACTACCGGGGCGGCCATCGTGAATCATCCCGATATCAATAAGATCGCGTTCACCGGTTCAACCGAAGTAGGTAAGATCATACAAAGGGCCATCGCGGGGACCAACAAAAAAGCCACGCTTGAACTCGGTGGCAAGGCGGCCAATATTATTTTTGAAGATGCCCCGCTTGACCAGGCCGTGGAAGGCGTGATCAACGGGATCTTCTTCAACCAGGGACATGTTTGCTGTGCCGGCTCCCGTCTTTACGTACAGGAATCCGTGGCAAAAGAAGTGATCCGGAAATTAAAAGACCGGATGGAATCCCTGATCGTGGGGGATCCGCTGGATAAGAATACCGATATCGGCGCCATCAATTCGAAACAGCAACTGGACACGATACGGAAATACATCAGCATTGGTAAAAAAGAAGGCGCTGAAATGTATGAAAGCAGCTGCCGCCTGCCGGGCAAAGGATTCTACTGCCGCCCCACCCTCTTTACCAATGTGGCACAGAGCAACCGGATCGCGAAGGAAGAAATATTCGGACCGGTACTGGCCATCATTAGCTTCCGGACCGATGATGAAGTAATTGAAAAAGCGAATAACTCACCCTATGGATTAAGTGCCGGTGTATGGACGGATAAAGGTTCCAAAATTTTCAATATGACCAAACGCCTTCGGGCCGGGGTTGTCTGGGCCAATACGTTCAACAAATTTGACCCTGCATCACCCTTCGGTGGCTATAAGGAAAGCGGGTTTGGAAGAGAAGGGGGGGTGCACGGGTTGCTGCCTTACCTGGAGTTGACAAGTTGATAAGTTGAAAAGTTAACAAGGACCTCCTAAGAAAACCCCCTTGTCAACCTTTAAACCTGTCAACATTTAAATAACATCTACAACTTTACAATATGCCTCGCCTGGAAGTACTGAAAACATACAAAATCTACATCGGCGGTCAATTCCCCAGAACCGAATCCGGCCGCTATTACAGTCCCGTGAACAAGGCCGGGGAAAAACTGGCCAATGTCTGTCTCTGCTCCAGGAAAGATTTCCGGGATGCCGTTGTATCGGCCCGGAGCGCTTTTGGTGGCTGGAGCAGCCGGGCTGCTTTCAACAGGAGCCAGATCCTTTACCGCATGGCAGAAATGCTGGAAGGAAGAAAAGCACAATTCATTGATGAACTGATCCGGCAGGATGCTTCCAAAGCCAATGCGGAAAAAGAAGTGAACCTGGCAATTGACCGGCTGATCTATTATGCCGGCTGGTGCGATAAATTCCAGCAGTTGTTCAGCGCGGTGAATCCCGTTGCCAGCTCTCATTTTAATTTTTCTGTACCGGAACCCACGGGCGTGGTTTCCGTTATTGCCCCACAGGGAGATTCCTTATTAGGACTGGTCTCCCTCATTGCCCCGGTGATCGCCGGGGGAAATACCTGTGTGGTGCTGGCTTCCGAAACCAAACCTCTCTGTGCCGTCACTTTTGCGGAGGTACTGAACAGTTCCGACCTTCCCGGGGGCGTGGTTAATATTTTAACAGGTAAACCCGCCGAACTGGTTTCCTGGTTCACGGATCATATGGATGTAAATGCAACCCTTTATTGTGAAAACAATTCTGATGTACAGAAGCTGATACGGGAAAAATCGGCATCAAACCTGAAACGGGTGCATTTTTATGATAAAATAAACTGGTACAGCGCCGAAGGACAATCTCCTTATTTTATCATGGACAGCCAGGAGATCAAGACCACCTGGCACCCCGTGGAGAATATTGCCGGCGCCGGGGGTGGATATTAATCCCTGGCGGCTGGAACACAATTTATAAACAGATCTTAACCAATAAACAGAAGCAATACCCGGATCAGCTTTTATTTTGGTAAGATATTTGCACTTTTAACCGATATGAAATCTATTTTAACATTTGTTATTGTACTGACCTGCCTGCAAGGTTTTGCCCAGGAAAACCCCAAAGCGGTCTTAAAAGACACGAGCGGGAAGAAGGAAACGGACACCAATTATGTGATCGTACATAAAGATTCACGGGTGGACCTGCTGGTTAAAAAACAGGCCCAGATCAACGAAGAGACCAGCCGGGCCGGCCGCCGGACCGACAAAGGTTTCCGTCTCCTGATCATCAGTACCAGCAACCGGGATGAGGCGTTAACGGCGAAAACAAAGGTCTATACCTATTTTCCTGAACTGAAAGCCTACCTCTGGCACCAGTCGCCCTATTATAAAGTAAAAGCCGGGAATTTTAAAGACCGGAAAGATGCCGAAGTCTACCAGAAAAAACTGAATCCCTATTTCCCGAAAGGGGTATTTATTATGAATGATACCATTGAAGTAAAACCTGCCAAACCCGGGGAAGAGGAAATTTCCCTCTGATGGCCCAAAATACTGACTTCGTGAACAAACCATTCCCCTATAGAATGGTTTGTTTATTTTTGCCCTATGCATTCAACAATCAAAGCCCTGGCAAATCAATATGCCCCGGAATACATTGATATCCGTCATCACCTGCACGCCCATCCCGAACTGAGCTACCAGGAATACGAGACCTCAAAATATGTACAGCAAAAACTGGCTGAACTGGGCATCCCCTTTGAAGTAAAAGCCACGACTGGTGTGACCGGCCTGATACAGGGAAAAAATCCGGGCAGCCGCATCATTGCCCTGCGCGCGGATATGGATGCGCTGCCGATCAAAGAAGAAAACGATATCTCCTATAAATCGAAGCACGAAGGCGTGATGCATGCCTGTGGTCATGATGTGCATACCACCTGCCTCTTAGGTGCCGCAAGGATCCTGACGGAATTAAAAGATAAATGGGAAGGAACCGTGAAACTGATCTTTCAGCCGGGTGAAGAAAAAAATCCCGGCGGGGCCTCCCTGATGATTAAAGACGGCGTATTGGAAAACCCCAGGCCACAGGCGATCATCGCCTTGCATGTGAACACGATCTTAGAGGCGGGACAGCTCAGTTTCCGTGGCGGAAAAGTCATGGCCAGCGCAGATGAACTTTATTTTACCATAAAAGGGAAAGGCGGACATGCAGCCTCACCACACCTGGTGGTGGACCCGATCCTGATCAGTTCACATTTAATAATTGCGCTTCAGCAATTAGTGAGCCGGGTGAACAATCCCTTTAATCCTTCCGTATTATCCATCACGTCCTTCCAGGGTGGCAATACCACGAACGTGATCCCCAATGAAGTGAAACTGATGGGTACTTTCCGGGCTATGGATGAAGCCTGGCGGTTCAAGGCCCATGACCTGATGCGCAAACTGACCCATGACCTGGTACAATCCATGGGTGGAGAAGCAGACCTGCATATTGATACCGGCTATCCCTGCGTGATGAATAACGAAAGACTCACCGCGGAAGCAATGGCAAAAGCCGAAGAATATATGGGCGCGGAAAATGTAAGTGAGACCGAACTCCGGATGGGGGCTGAAGATTTTGGTTATTATGCGCAGGAAATTCCCGCCTGTTTTTTCCGGCTGGGTACCATGAACAAGGCCAAAGGCATTACTGCCGGTGTGCACACCTCCAATTTCAATATTGATGAGTCAGCCATTGAGACCGGTATGGGGATGATGGCCTGGCTGGGTGCTTCTTTAACCTACTGACAGGTAAGACTATTTTCCCAAAGCTTACACATGCATGACCAAAAGCCTGTATTGTCTCCCTTTATCCGGACTGAATAAATTTATACCCGAATACCGATCAGGCGCATTCGGGTTATTATTTTGTACCTTGCACTTCGTTTTGACCGCACTGTGCCGAATGACTACCAAATAAATTACGTTATGCAAAACGACCTGCGCAAACAACAAGCCCTCGAATACCACGCGAAAGGAAGACCCGGAAAGATCGAAGTAATCCCCACCAAAGAAGCCAAAACACAAAGAGACCTGTCCCTCGCCTATTCCCCCGGTGTAGCCGTACCCTGCCTGGAAATTGCCGCCAGCCCGGAAGATGTTTATAAATATACCGCCAAAGGAAACCTGGTGGCCGTGATCAGCAATGGAACAGCTGTACTGGGACTGGGTGATATCGGGCCCGAAGCCGGTAAACCCGTGATGGAAGGGAAAGCCGTACTCTTTAAAATCTTTGCGGATATTGATGTATTCGATATTGAGATCAATGAAAAAGATCCGGAGAAATTTATACAGATCGTAAAATCACTGGAACCCACTTTCGGCGGGATCAACCTGGAAGATATTAAAGCCCCTGAATGTTTCATCATCGAAAAGAAACTGAAAGAGGTCATGAAGATCCCGGTGATGCACGACGACCAGCACGGTACCGCCATTATCAGCGCCGCCGCCCTGCTCAATGCCTGTGAGATCCAGAAGAAAAAACTGGAAAAAGTAAAATTCGTCGTCAGTGGTGCCGGTGCCGCGGCGATGGCCTGCATGAAACTTTATATTGCATTGGGTGCCCGCAAGGAAAATTTCCGGGTATTCGACAGCAAGGGACTGATTCACGAAAGCCGCACCGACCTGGATGAACTGAAAAAAGGGTTTGTGGCCGGCGGGAAAAACATGAGCCTGGCAGAAGGACTGAAAGATGCCGATGTGTTTATCGGGTTAAGTAAAGGAGGCGTGCTGAACGGGGAGATGATCAAAACCATGGCCAAAAACCCCATTGTTTTCGCCATGGCCAATCCCGACCCGGAGATCAGCTGGGAAGAAGCCACCGGTGCCCGCAAAGATATCATCATGGCCACCGGCCGCAGTGATTACCCCAACCAGGTCAATAATGTGCTGGGCTTCCCCTATATTTTCCGGGGCGCCCTCGATGTAAAAGCCACGCAGATCAATGAAGCCATGAAACTGGCCGCGGTAAGAGCGCTGGCGGAACTCGCCAAAACCCCCGTACCGGATATTGTAAACATGGCGTATAATGAAACCAATATCAGTTTCGGTGAGCATTATATCATCCCCAAACCTCTTGATCCGCGCTTACTCTCCACCGTGGCACCGGCCGTGGCCAAAGCGGCGATGGAAAGCGGGGTGGCCAAACACCCCATTGCCGACTGGGACGGGTACACGAACGACCTGAACAAACGGCTCGGCCTCGATAACCAGGTCATGCGGGCGATCGGCAGCAAGGCCCGTAAGGACCCGAAACGGATTGTATTTGCCGAGGCTGACAATGTCAAGATCCTCAAGTCGGCCCAGATCATTTTTGATGAAGAACTCGGTTACCCCATCCTGTTGGGTGATGAGGCCAAGATCCGGAGCATTGCCGCTGAAAACGGCATTGATATAGATGACCTGCCCATCTTCGACCCGCGCAGTGATGCACTGGAGGAAAAAAGAAACCAGTACGCGGAAATTTTCTTTGCCAAAAGAGGGCGCAGGGGCTTCAATGCCTATGAAGCGAAGAAGGTGATGAAAGACCGCAACTACTATGGCTGTATGATGGTGGAATGCGGGGATGCCGATGCCATGATCTCCGGTTTGTCCAAGAATTATCCCGATACGATCCGCCCGGCCATTCAGACGATTGGCACGGAAGAAGGTGTTACCAGGATCGCCGGCATGTACATGATGCTGACCAAGAAAGGTCCCCTGTTCCTGGCAGATACCACGGTCAATTTTAATCCCACGGCGGAAGAACTGGCCGAGATCACATTGCTGGCTGCCCGGGAAGTCCGTCATTTTAATATCACGCCCCGGATCGCCATGCTGAGCTATTCCACCTTTGGCAGCAGTGATTCACCCGAAGCCAAACTGGTAGCCCGGGCCCGTAAGATCGTAAAAGATAAAATGCCCAGCCTGGTGGTGGATGGCGAGATGCAGGCCAGCGTGGCATTCAATAAAGAACTGATGAAGGAAAACTATCCTTTCAGCGAACTGATCGATAAAGATGTAAACACCCTGATCTTCCCCAACCTCGCCGCTGGGAATATTGCTTATAACCTGATGAAAGAACTGGATATGGCGGATGCCGTGGGGCCGATCCTGCTGGGACTGAAGAAACCGGTGCATATCCTGCAACTGGGCAGTTCAGTCCGGAGCATCATCAATATGGCACAGATCGCTGTCGTGGACGCGCAGATCAAGAGCAAGGTATCCACCCAGGAAATCGTAAAAAGATCCCGCTGGTGGAAACGGCTGCGTAAAGAAAGCAAAACGGTATAGGATTTCCCCTTTAAAAAACTGAAAACAAAGAAGCCGGTGGCCATCCACTGGCTTTTCTCTTTGCTTCGTGTATCTTAGCGCCCGGAATGACTATTTTTAACGACATCGGCCGTTATTTACTGATGATCAGGGGGATGTTTACCCGCCCTGAAAATCATAAAATGTACTGGAAGGAATTCATTCACCAGTGCACGGAAATCGGCTTTGGTTCCCTTGGCATTGTGGCCATTATCTCCGTATTTATCGGGGCGGTATCCACAATCCAGACGGCTTACCAGTTAGTCAGTCCCCTGATTCCCCCTTCTACGATTGCGCAGATTGTCCGCGACACAGTAATCCTTGAATTCGCGCCTACCCTGGTTTGTATTGTACTGGCCGGTGTGGCCGGCAGCCGGATCGCCAGCGAGCTGGGTAATATGCGGGTCAGTGAACAGATCGATGCGCTCGAGATCATGGGGGTGAATACCAAGACCTACCTGATCCTCCCGAAAATTGCAGCTGCCCTGCTGATGATCCCCCTGCTGGTGATCATCGCCATGGCATTGGGTATCTGGGGAGGGCGATTAGCCGGCACCATGGCCGGTATCCTCTCGGGCAATATTTATGACAAGGGGCTCCTGGAATATTTTGTCCCCTACAATGTAATATTCGCGCTGATCAAAGCCTATGTATTTTCCTTTATCATATCCAGCATACCCGCCTTTTACGGGTACTATGTAAAAGGAGGCGCCCTTGAGATTGGGCGGGCCAGTACAAAAGCCGTGGTGGTAAGCTGTATCCTGATCTTATTTGCCGATTATATTTTATCCGCCTTACTCCTGTAACCGCATCCATGATCGAAGTAAAAAACATAAAGAAAAGTTTTGACGGCCGCGTGGTGATCGAGGATGTCAGTGCCGTAATGAAAGCCGGGCAATGCAACCTGATCATCGGCGCCAGCGGCAGCGGGAAAACGGTGCTGCAGAAATGCATCGTAGGCTTATTTGAGCCGGACAGCGGCGAAGTGCTCTACAGCGGCCAGGACTTTACTGCTATGAAGGGCGAGGAAAAAACAGCGATCCGGAAAGAGATCGGGATGTTGTTCCAGGGGTCGGCATTGTTCGACAGCCTGAATGTGGAAGAGAATATCATGTTCCCCCTCAGTATGTTTACCCATGACCCGCTCAAAAAGAAACTGGACCGGGTAAACGAAGTGCTGAACCGGGTAAACCTGGACGGGGTAAACAAAAAGTTTCCCGCTGAGCTAAGCGGGGGGATGAAAAAAAGGGTGGCCCTGGCCCGGGCAATCGTACTCAATCCCAAATACCTTTTCTGCGATGAACCCAACTCAGGGCTCGATCCCCAAACCTCCCTGGTGATTGACAAGCTGATCAAGGAAATCACGATCGAATTCAATATGACCACCGTGGTGAACACCCATGATATGAACAGTGTGATGGAAATCGGTGATTATATCCTGTATATGTACCAGGGCCGCAAAGAATGGGAAGGTTCCAAAAGGGATATCATTTTCAGCAAAAATGAACGCCTGAACAGCTTTATTTTCGCTTCTGAATTCCTCCAGGATGCCAAGGATATGCGGATGCTGGAAGAAACCGGCCGGATCCCTGATCACCGGAATATGGATGAATATATCAGGAAAGGGGGGCTTCCCCCGGAACCGGGTAAACAATAAAGGTAGCAGTCAAACAGCCTAAATGCCTTACTTTTGCAGCACTTTTAAGATCATGCTATGAGTATCCTCGTCAATAAAAATTCAAAGATCCTGGTACAGGGATTTACCGGCACAGAAGGCACTTTTCATGCCACGCAGATGATTGAATACGGAACCAATGTAGTCGGCGGTGTTACCCCCGGCAAAGGCGGCAGTTCCCACCTCGACAGGCCGGTATTCAATACCGTGGCCGATTGTGTAAAAATAACCGGCGCCGATGTGAGTATCATTTTCGTACCACCGGCCTTTGCCGCGGATGCGATCATGGAAGCGGCCGATGCGGGTATCCGCCTGGTGGTTTGTATCACCGAAGGCATTCCTGTACAGGATATGGTTAAAGTAAAAAATTACCTGCAGGGGAAATCCACCCGCCTGGTAGGCCCCAACTGTCCCGGTGTAATTACAGCCGGGGAGAGCAAGGTGGGCATCATGCCAGGATTTGTTTTCATCCCCGGACGCGTGGGCATCGTTTCCAAATCAGGTACCCTTACTTACGAAGCAGCTGACCAGGTGGCCAAGGCCGGGCTGGGCATTTCGACCGCCGTAGGTATTGGTGGTGACCCCATCATTGGCACCACGACCAAAGAAGCCGTTGAATTATTTATGAATGATCCCGAAACCGATGCTATCGTGATGATTGGGGAGATCGGAGGCGGTATGGAAGCCGAAGCCGCCCGCTGGATCAAAGAAACCGGAAATAAAAAACCCGTCGTTGGTTTTATCGCCGGGCAAACAGCTCCTCCCGGCCGCCGGATGGGACATGCCGGGGCCATTGTAGGCGGGGCAGATGATACTGCCGCTGCTAAGATGAAGATCATGACCGAATGCGGAATCCATGTGGTAAACAGCCCGGCCGATATCGGGAAGAAGATGGCGGAGGTGCTGAGGAAGTGAGTGATTAGCAGGAAGTAGGCAGTAGGACAAAACCATAATTACATCTTATAAAAAAAGGGGCCCTCCGTCATTGGAGGGCTCCTTTTTATTTTAAAACTCGTCCCGCTTTGAACCCTACTGCCTCCTGCGTACTGCCTACTCCCTGCTTTTGATAAACCGCGCCAGTTCCTCCTTACTGCTGCTGAACGTCAGCTCCTCATTCACGAGGTAATAATTCCTTTTGTCAACCGTTTTGCTGTACGCGTATTTCGCCACTTCCAGTTTATTGTTCTCGAACGTAAAGAGCTGCATCAGTTCCTTTACCTGCTGTGTGGTGAAATTATTCTTGTCAATGATGAATTTGGTGGACTGGAGACGATTGGCTTCAAACCATTCTTTCCGGAGGGATTCTTTTACAGATTCGAACTCGCGGCCCTTCATCACATTGCCATACCCGCCGTTCCAGCCTCCATTGCCATTCTCCTGGTCATTTTCATACCCGTTGTTTGTATCATAATACTCATCTTCATCCTGGTACCAGTCATCGTCCAGGTCAATACGGCGTTCGTCAATCAGCACTTTACCGAAGCGGTTCACGGTAATATCGGTATGGTATCCCCGTTTCAGGAAAACGGACCCCCTGTAAACCACCTCATCGCGGCGGCCGAAGCCCCAGCCATTGCGCTTGCTGTCACGGAAGATTCTCACCTGGTGATAGCCCTCCGCCATATAACCCAGGGTAATGCTGTTATTCTTCATGCTGAATTTGCGTCCGTCCACTTCTATTTTCAGCTCCTTGCTGGTAGATAAGGAAGAAATGCTGAGCCGGGTACCATCAAAGGCCAGCAGGGACAGTGAGAATAAAGTAGCAACAAAGAGTGTAAAGATTTTTTTCATGATTAATAGATTTAAGGTTATCAAACTTGTTCACACTGTCAGTATTTCCAAACCCGTGCCACGTGCCGGAAAAGCTGAGTAACAAAATGTTAAAGGCCCGGGCATAAAAAGCGGCTTCATGCGGGAAATTGCAGGAATCCAGGCGGGCAAAGGATTTGCGGTTGCTGGTTTCCGTTCAGACCCGGGTCCCCGAATTAACCCGGCGGCAGGTCCCCTGTTCCGGGCCAGCCCCGGCATTACTTTCCTAGCCGGGTCTCCGAAGGGACCCGGTTTATTCTCCGATGCCCCTCCTTCATAGCCGGGTCTCCGAAGGGACCCGGCGTATACGACGATGCCTTCACTTTATTTTATGAAATCCCCTGACCAAAAGCATCTTATTCCCACAACAGTTTAATTACCTTGTACTAAATTTTGACGCATGAAAATGCAGCAACTGAGAAACCTTTTCCTCCTCCTCCCCCTGATTTGTCTTTCAGTTATGAACAGCAACAGCCAGCAACCGGTAAAAAATTATGAAAAAGAGTGGAAGAAGGTCACAGACCTGAGCCAGAAGGGCCTGCCCAAGTCCGCCCTGGCCGAAGTAAAGAAGATCTATAGCCTGGCCAAAAAAGACAAACAGGAGGTGCAGGTCATCAAATCACTGGTATATATAGCCGAACTCCAGTCGGTGAACCGGGAAGAAAATGAAACCCTTTCCATTTCCGAAATGGAAAAAGAACTGAAACAGGCTGCTGAGCCCGGTAATTCCATCCTGAAAAGCATACTAGCCGGAATGTACTGGAATTATTACCAGCAACACCGCTGGCAACTGATGAACCGGACCCAAACCGCCCGGTTCAGTAAAACCGATATGGCGACCTGGGGCGCGGAAGATTTTCATAAAAAGATCAGTGAGCTCTACCTGCAGTCAGTCAAAAACACGAAACAACTGCAACAAACCCGGCTGGAAGCCTACGACGCGATCATTATCAAAGGGAATGTCCGTCATCTGAGGCCTACTTTGTATGATCTGCTCGCCCACCAGGCGCTTGCGTATTTTGAAAACGACGAACAGGATCTTGACAAACCGGCCTATGCTTTCGAAATTGACCAGGCCAGTGCCTTTGATCCGGCTGCAGATTTTATTCACCGGAAATTTGTGACCAGCGATTCCCTTTCTTTACAACACAAAGCCCTGCTGATTTACCAGGAACTGATCCGCTTTCACCTGCCCGATAGCAAACCCGATGCGCTGATCGACGCGGATATCCTGCGGATAGAATTTGTCAAAGCAAACTCCACGCACCCGGATAAAGACGGGCTTTACTTCAATGCGATCAATCATATTGCCCGTCAGTATAAACAGCTCCCGGCTGCTTCCCAGGCCTGGTACCTGCTGGCAGCTTATTATAATGAACAGGCAAACGATTATAAACCGTATGGAGATACCACCCACCGGTTTGCCCGCATGACCGCTAAAGAAATTTGTGAAAAATTACAGTTACAGAAAGATTCCTCCGAAGGAAAGATCAATGCCTGGAACCTGTTACAATCCATCAACAGCCGCAGTTTCGGATTCAGCCTGGAAAAAGTGAACAGCCCCGACCTGCCCTTCCGTTCCCTGGTGACTTATAAAAATATTGACGGGCTCTACCTGCGGCTGATCAAAGCAGATGAGCAACTCAGGAACACGCTGGAAAACCAGTACGATGAAAAATTCTGGCCGGCCCTGCTCAAAGCAAGTCCCATTAAATCATGGCGGCAAGCCCTTCCTGCCACAAATGACCTGCAGGAACACAAAGTGGAAATGAAAATAGAGGGGCTTCCCGCGGGGGAATATATATTGTTTGCCTCTTCCGATGAGAATTTCAGCAGCCGGAAATCCCTGCTTGGCGCCCGCTATTTTTATGTATCGGCCATCAGCTATGTCAATAATGACAATGATTACTTTGTTCTCGACCGCGAAACCGGCCAGCCCCTCGCCAATGCCAGCGTACAGTCATGGGAACAGAAATATGATTATAAACAATCCAGGTACATAAAAGGGAAAGGAAAGTTGTACACAACAGATACGCACGGATTTTTCAATATGGAGAAGCCAAAATCCACCGATATTGAATACCGTAACTACTCCTTCCTGCTGGATATAAAATATGAAAAGGACCGGCTTTTCATGAATGACTACGAGAATGATTATTACTGGTACCGCGGCCAGGAAAAACCCGAAAACAAAGAAATTATATCTGTTCATCTTTTTACCGACCGGGCCATTTACCGCCCGGGGCAGATCCTGTATTTTAAAGGGATTGTATTAAGCCGCAATACCCTGGAAAAAAAAGCCGGGGTAAAGCAGGGATATAAGACGACCGTTTACCTCCGGGACGCGAATTATAAGGACGTGGACAGCCTGGAACTGAAGAGCAGTGAATTTGGTTCCTTTAACGGGAAATTCCAATTGCCCGTTGGCGGGATGAACGGGCAATTCAGCCTCTACACCAAGACAGATAATGGGCAGGCCGGATTTAAGGTGGAAGAATATAAACGCCCGAAATTCTACGTTGACTACGAACCTGTCAAAGGCACGTATAAAGTGAATGATAAAATAAAAGTAACCGGGATCGCCAAAGCCTATGCCGGAAATAATATTGATGGTGCCACGGTAAAATACCGGGTAGTGCGCCAGCCCAGGTTCCTCTATCCCTGGCTGTTCTGGCGCTGGTGGCAGCCCCCCACGGCCTCCATGGAAATCACGCACGGGGAAGCAAAGACGGATAAGGATGGAAAATTCACCGTCGAATTCAC
>JBBIGW010000018.1:0-36133 GCA_037447355.1 Bacteroidia bacterium
ATTTGAATAACCGTTAACAATAAAATACAGCAGCATGAGTAAAATAATAAAATTCGGGGAAGAGGTGGACGGCTTTTCTATTCCGGTATTAAATGAACGGGAAATAAGGGCGGCGGCCGGAATTCTGTTTTTGGCAACATTTACCTCCTTAATGCTGATCCTGTTTAAGAGCAATTTTTTGCCGATCAAATATGTAATCACTTTTTTCTTCCTGGACTTTATCATACGGGTCTTTATTAACCCCAAATTTTCCCCCAGCCTGATCCTGGGACGCCTGATTGTACGCAACCAGAACCCGGAGTATGTCGGCGCTAAACAAAAACTGTTTGCCTGGGTCATTGGCCTGGTCTTATCCGGGACCATGTTTGTTTTTTTCATTATCGTAAATGCCTACAGTCCCATCACGGGGATTATTTGCCTTATTTGCCTGCTGTTCCTGTTCTTTGAATCGGCTTTTGGTATCTGCCTGGGCTGCCTGGTGTACAAATTGGTTTACCGGGAAAAAGCCCGGTATTGCCCCGGTGAACTGTGCGACCGGAAATCCAGGCAGGCGATTCAAAAAACATCCGGGATCCAGTTGCTGATCGTTTTCCTTTTTATCGGGAGTATCTTCCTGGCTGTGTATTTATTGAATGATACATTCAAAGAACAACCCTATGATCTGTTCGGGATTTTTGGCCCGCAGTCATCCAAATAGCAAATAAGACCGGGTGACAATAGTATGAGCGAATTCGAACAATGCAAAGACTGGCTGAGCCGGGTTTCCTTCCTGGCAAAGGAAGACTGTGACCTGTTTGAACCTTTCCTGAGAACAAAACATTTTAAAGAAAAGGAATTCTTCCAGACAGAGGGGAAGATCTGCCCGGAGATCGGGTTTATCACCACCGGGGGATTCCGGACCTATTACCTGTCCGACGGAAAGGAGATCAATACCCAGTTCGCTTTTGAAAACCAGTTTGTCGTGGATTACGACAGCTTTATCCGGCAAAGCCCCGGGCATTATTCCATCCAGGCCCTGGAAGACTCCACGGTTATCTCTTTCAATTTAGCCGCCCTGCAAAACGCCTATGACCGGTCCAAAAACTGGGAACGCTTCGGCCGGATCATGGCCGAGCAATCATATAAACTGACTACAAAGCGCGTGGAAAGTTTTATGTTCCTCACCGGGGAACAACGTTACCTGGAGCTGCTCCGTAACCAGCCGGAATTATTTGACCGGGTTCCCCTCTATCATATCGCTTCTTACCTCGGGCTGGAAAGAGAAAGCCTGAGCCGACTCCGGAAAAAAATAGCCCGCCAGCAGGGATTGTAACATTTGTCAATTTTCAGCTCCCCCCGGTACCGCATTTTTGCACCCGTTAATCCTGGTATGCAGTCCAGCGATAATCCAAAATTTATAAAGAGGGCAGGGGACTGCGATCCGTATCATTCCCCTGCCGGATAAAACAAACGAATGAAAAAGATTCTCATCATTAACGGACACCCGAACACGGAAAGTTATAATTATGCCCTGCATCACTCGTTTAAAAAAGGGATACTCGCCGCTGGCCGGCATAGTGTGGCTGAAATCAATGTGGCAGAACTGGAATTTTACCCGAACCTCGACAAGGGCTACAGTACAGGCGTGGAAATGGAGCCTGGCCTGATTGACGCGCAGCGAAAAATTAAAGAAGCTGACCATATCGTATGGATATTCCCGCTCTGGTGGGGCACGGTACCGGCCCTGCTGAAAGGCTTTATCGACCGGGTATTTGTCCCTGGTTTTGCCTTTAAATACCGGTCCGGCAGCAGCCTTTGGGATAAGTTATTAAAGGGGAAAACCACGGAGATCATCTGCACAATTGATTACCCCGTATTTATTTTCAGAATTTTTTTCGGCGGGGGAGGGGTAAAAGTGATGCGGAAAATGGTACTCGGCTTTTGCGGGTTAAAGACGGTCAGGACCACCTATTTCGGTCCCATTAAACCCTCCCGGCCGGAGCAACGGAAAAAATGGTTAGAAAAAGTGGAAAAGAGAGGCCGGCAATTATAAGCCGGCTTCATTTAGCGAAGGCAAAAGCAGGTATCAGGGGGAAAGAGCCTCCCGGATTATTTGAACGAAAAGGAATAACCTTAATTCTCTCAGCCACCCCGGTCTTTTAGACTCTTTTTTAACTTTTGACTTTTGATTTTTTAATTCTATTCATCTCCAGCAGCTTCTCATGCAACCTGATCACCTGCGGGATCACTAATTCCTGTTCATCATTGCGTATTACCGCATCACAAAGTTTCATTTTCATTTCTTCATTGATCTGCCGGCTGATGCGTTTTTCAACCTCTTCGGCGGTCAGCCCATCCCGTTTAATGACCCGCTGGATGCGGATTGCCCTGGGGGCATAGACCCCGATCACAAAATCAAGGTGATCGGCCGCCCCGCTTTCAAAGAGGAGGGCGGCTTCACGAATGGCATAAGGAGCCTGTTGCCCATCCATCCAAGTTTTCGAATCCCGGATCGTTGCCGGGTGAACCAGGGAATTCAGCAGGTCCAGTTTTTCCTTATTATTGAATACGATAGCGGCCAGGTATTTCCTGTCCAATTTGCCCTCTTTGTAAGCAGCAGCCCCGAAATGTTGCAGAATGGATTCTTTCAGTGCAGGATCACTGTTCATAATGTATTTGGCCACTTCGTCGGCATAATATACAGGAATTTCCAGTGTCTCAAAGACCTTGGCCACGGTGGATTTCCCACTGCCGATACCGCCTGTAAGTCCGATGCGAAGCATGGGAGAGGGTTTAGGGAGGAAAGATATAAAGAAAATGTTGAGAGTTCGGGGTTCATCGTTCGGAGTTTTACCTGACTATCGACTCCCGACTGCCAACTGTCACCTGAAATAAAAAACCGGAAACTAAGTTCCGGTTTTCACTGCTTCTTTTGGTAAACTTATTTCTTCGCCTCAGCCGGCTTGTTCAGCGCACTGGTCCAGTCCATACTGATCGCGGATTTTTCGATCTTGATATAGCTGCCGGGACTCACTTCGATACTCAGGGTGCCGTCATCATTTACTTTGTTAATAGTACCATGGATACCGGCAATGGTCACGATCTTATCGCCTTTCTGCAGGTTCTCGGTAAAGTTTTTCTGGTTCTTTGCCCTCTTCGCCTGCGGGCGGATAAAGAAGAGCCAGAATACGAGGATCATTAAAGGTAAAAATATCATCGGGCCTAAGGCACTGCCCTGGCCGCCTTTCCCCCCGTCGCCTCCGGGAGGTACACAACCTGCGAATACAAAGGCCACAACGGCGATACTGAGATAAGAATTGATTTTGTTAAACATGCTTGTATTTTTATTATTTCTCACTCACTTCTCCTGTAAAGGTCAGGAGATGGGTGCTGGTATTTTTGGTATTGGCAATAACGGTAACCTGCTTGGTGATACTGCCGCTGCCGCTGCCGTTGAACTTGGCTTTGATCACTCCTTCCTCGCCGGGCGCAAAGGGCTTTTCGGGTTTTTCGGGGATGGTGCAACCACAGGAGGCGGATACATTTTCAATGACCAGGTTCTTGTCACCGCTGTTCTTAAAGCGCCAGGTGATCTCGATCTCTTTTCCTTTGGTCAGTTTGCCGAGCGACTGGGTGGTGGAATCCAGCCATTCGATCGTGGTAAAACTGCTGCTGTCCGCAACGGCTTTTTCAATCTGGTTCCTGGTCAGGGTCTCCACGGGAGCTTCCTTTTTGTCAACATTTTTACAGGCAGCAACTGAGAGGGCTGCGAGTACAATCAGGGCTGTTTTTTTCATATTGTTCTTGTTTTTTACTTTCAGTAAGAAGGTTTGCAAAGGTAGAGAAAAGGACGGTGCGGGATCAGGGTTTTTTATACTCCACTTTCTGCATTTTACCCTGCTGGACCAGTTCTTTGTGGATATTGTCCAGGATCCCGTTCACGAACTGCCCGCTTTGCTGGGTGCTGTAGTCCTTGGCCAGGTCAATGTATTCATTGATCGTGACCTTGGGGGGAATCGTCTCAAAGTAAAGGAATTCCGCCACCCCCATCTTCATCATGATCATATCCAACTGGGCGATCCGCTCCGGATCCCAGTTCTTGAGTTTGGGGATGATCAGGGTTTGCAGGTGTTCATTTTTGTCCAGCACCGTCTGCAGCAGGTTTTTGGCAAAGGACTCCTTGTCCGGGCTCAGTATTTGCCGGAAGTCAAGAGATCCGGGTTTCTGGATATAACCGCTCAGCAACTGCACGACCATTTCCCCATCATCATCCCAGTCGGAAAAATTTTCCTCGATATGAGAGACGAAGATTTCACTGGCCAGCAGGAGATCATTCAGGATGAATTCAATGATCTTCTTCTCTTCCTGCCTGTCCCGGGCGCCTTTGGAAATATAGCTTTTGTATTCAGGGGTTTCTGTGAGGGTGTTGTAAATTTTACGGATCAGCTCCCGGTCACTGATGAGCTCGGGTTTTTCTTTGGCAAATTGCTCTTTTAAGGCGACATCTTCCAGCATTTTCCAAAGGATCTCATTGCCGGCCAGTTTGGTATTTACATTCAGGTCTTCCGCGGAAGGGAGGTGTTTGGAAGCCCGTTGGTGGGCGGCGGTCTCTGCGTAGCGGATGACTTCGGTGAGGAACCAGGTCAGGTAAACAAGCAGGGAACGGGTCTGGTCGAAATGTTGTTTGAGAATTTTTTGCACTTCACCGGGCTTAGGTTCCTGTTCTGATACGGAAACGGTATAGAGCGTCTGCATCACTTTAACCCGGATATTTCTTCTGCTGATCATGCTTAAGAGCTGTTTGAGGGGACAAAGATAGGAGAATTACTTAATAACCCGGGGAAGCTATCCGCTGCCGGGAACCGGGATCGTGAAAAATATTCCGGTTGGGAATAAATATTTATATTTTTGATTTTTATAATCAATAAATAAACTATGAAGAATTACCTGCCCTTTTTGTTATTCGCATTGTGCTCGGCCGCCGGAACCGGCTGTATGAATATGAATCAGCAACCAGTCCCGCGAACCACAAGAATTGAATTACAGGCGGATAATGAACGCGGTGGCGAAAAACAGGATGGCATCCTGGAAGCACAGCGAATGGAATTTGAAATGACAAAAGATATTTCGCTTGGCTATGTTCCCAAAAACAGGCTGATCGAAGCGATCGAACAATTAAAGACAGCCAGGCAAAATGGAAATGATGCCGGCCGGATCAGTGCCCTCTCCTGGACTGAGCGCGGATCTGATTCAGATGCCGCCGGTCCTTTCGGAAACGGAAGACTGGGATCCAGTGTCACCAGCGGCAGGATGCGGGCCATCTGGGTGGACCTGTCGGATGCAACAAACCATACGGTCTGGATCGGTGGGGTGGACGGAGGTATCTGGAAAACAACCGATATCAGTTCGGCCACTCCCAACTGGGCCCCGGCAAATGATTTTCTCGGCAACCTCGTGGTGACCGATATTACGCAGGATCCAACCAATCATAATACGATGTATTTCGCAACCGGCGAACGGACCATCAATGCAGATGCTGTTGCCGGCGGGGGTATCTGGAAAAGCACAGATCACGGGGTTAACTGGTCCTTCCTGCCGGGTACCGGTACTTTCTGGAACTGTTCCCGGATTGTCTGCGATGCTTCCGGCAATGTATATGTGGCGGCAGTCGCCAGTTTACAGGGCGTTCCGGGCAGTACAGGCGGCATTTATCGCTCTACGGATGGCGGCTCAACCTGGTCAGCCAATATCAGCCCTTCAGGTTTATCGGCCAGGGTTACTGAAATGGTCATCAGCAATACCGGCCGGATGCATGTGACCTGCGGTTATTATAATACAGCAGCCGGAAGCGCCGGTTACCGCTATACAGATAATCCGGCTACGGTTACATCAGGCACCTGGACCTCCCCGGCTGTTTCCTTCTCCCCGGTGCAATACAATTGCGACCTGGCCGTAAACGGCTCCACTTTATATGCCCTCCCTGCCAATTCATCTTTTCAAAGCTCCCAGGTATGGAAATCCACTGACGGGGGAGCTAACTGGGCTGTTACGGGAACCACACCGCCGGTAGCAGGACCTACGCCCCTGAGCAGCGGACAGGGCTGGTACAATCTTGCAATTGGAGTGGACCCGACGGATGCCAATAAAGTAATGGTGGGCGGTCTGAACAGTTATATTTCCACAGATGGAGGAACCACCTGGTCCGTAAATTCGGTTTGGGTTACCGGGGTGCCCGGCTCTTCTAATTATATTCATGCCGACCATCATATTATTGTATGGAACAATAACCAGGTGCTGGATGGCGGTGACGGCGGTTTGTTTTATTCCGCGGATGACGGGGTCACCTTTGCCGACCGTAATGTGGGACTGCGGCTGAAGCAGTTCTATTCCTGTGCCATACACCCGGTATCCGCGAACTATTTCCTGGCCGGGGCCCAGGATAACGGGGTTCACCAGTTCAATGGGGCGGGGATCACGAGCAGTGTGGAAGTAACCGGGGGGGACGGGGCCTTTGTGCATATTGATGAGGACCAGCCGCAATACCAGTTCGGGTCTTATACCTTTAACCAGTACCGCCGGAGTACAGATGGGGGAAGTACATGGGGGAATATTAATTATTCGGGTGCAGCGGGGCAGTTTATCAATCCCACGGACTATGATGACATAAACAATAATTTTTACGGGGCCTGGACCGCGGGAAATTATATACGCTGGATCGGTGCAAACAGCGGGGCTACTGCTTTTGCCAATACAGTTACCGCCTTTGGAGGTGGTACCGTGACGCATACCAGTGTTTCCCGGTATAGCAGTAACCGCGTCTATTTCGGAACCAGCAATGGGAAAATCGTCAGGGTGGACAATGCCCACAGCGGCTCCATAACAGAAACAGATCTTACCGGAAGTGCTATGAATGCTTCGGCAGTCAGTTGCGTGGCACAGGGTACAACCGAAAATAACCTGATGGCCACTTTTTCCAATTACGGGGCCACGCATGTCTGGGTAAGCACAACCGGCGGTGGTGCGGCCGGGTGGACCAATATTACCGGGACCGGTTTGCCCGATATCCCGGTCAGGTGGGCCATGTTTTACCCGGAGGACAATACAAAAGCGATCCTTGCCACAGAGATGGGTGTTTACGAAACCAACCTGATCAACGGGGCATCCACCGTTTGGGTACAGAATGCAAGTTTCCCCGTGGTACGGACCAATATGCTGCAATACCGGTATGCAGATAATACCGTGCTGGCGGCTACACATGGCCGTGGACTCTGGTCGGCTTCCCTTACCCCAACGGCTCCCTATATCCGTTTTGCGTCTTCTTATACATTCAGCGATATAAAGACAGAGGCAACGGGTACCACGACCGGTTGCCGGAATTATACAGACTATACCCTGAATATGCATATTGATAAAGCCCCGGTGGGCACGGCGACGGTGACACTCAGCATTGCCGGAGGCGCCACCGCCACCCAGGGAGTGGATTATGATTTTACCACTAACGGGAACTTCGCGGCTCCTTCCAATATCATTACGTTCAGCAATGGGGCCACCGCCGAACAAACCATTACCATCCGGGTTTACAACGATGCGGAAACAGAAAGCACGACCCCGGAATTCTTCACGTTTAACTATGTGGTGAGCGGTAGTACAGATGCCCTGGCGGCACCGGGCAGCGGCAGCTATACTTATTATCTCGGGGAAAATGATGCAGCCCCATCGGCCATACCGGTTGAAACGGTGTTAAACAGGACCCGGACAGAACAACTCGCTTCGAATGGCACTTATTACTTTTACTCAACCGCTACCGGAAATATTATCAATAGTATCAATGGCGCAACCGGAACGCTGGACTGTGTCAGCTCCACCGTTTTTGAAGCAGGCAGCACCTGGCAAACCTTTGCCGGGGGTCAACGATCCCAGAAGGTCATAGAAGTTACGCCCGCCAGTAACAGCGGATCAACTTATACGATCGGGTTATACTTTACCGCGGCAGAACTGGGAGGAAAACCGCCCGCCAGCCTGAAGATCGCCAAAACCTCAGCCGCGACCATGGCCGGGGCAAACGCGTCCAATACAGTTACCGTAACCACTTCCTTTGCTGCTTATGGCAGTGATTATGTGTTTACCGCCACATTCACCGGTTTTTCAAAGTTCTTCCTCGTGGATAATAATGTGGTGCTGCCGGTTAATTTGCTTTCCTTCAGCGGGTACCTGAACAACCAGTCATACAGCACCCTGCAATGGCAAACCAGCAACCCGTTTAACCTGGATAAATTTGAAATACAACGGAGCTATGACGGGGTACAGTTCACCACTGCTGGTTTTGTTCCGGCACTGCAAAATGCTTCCCTGGTTCAGTCGTACACATTCACCGACCCGCAAACTGCCAAAGCCGTAAATTTCTACCGCCTGAAAATGCTGGATGCGGATGGCAGTTCGAAGTATAGCGCCGTTATAAAGATCAGTAACAATAAAACCGCCCGCTTTGCAGAATTGCTGCAAAACCCGGTGGAGGAAAATATATCATTACTGATCCGGAATGATCAGCGGGATCCGCTTATAGCCGCTCTGTACAACAGCGGCGGGCAACGGTTGAAATACTGGAACCTGGGTAACCAGCAGGGGAGCCTTGTGCTGCCTGTATCTTCATTGAAACTGGCCGCAGGCATGTACCTGTTGAAGCTGGCCGCCGGGGATCAGTCCGAAACCCTGCGGATCATAAAGAAATAAGTTTATAAGAAAGGCCCGGTCTCAGGGCCTTTCTTCTTCAATTAAAAAATGACAGATCATGAAGTCCGGTAAAAAACTGGTGCCCCTGTTGTTCCTGCTACTGCCATTTGGCTGGGCCTGTTCGCAAACAAAAAATGTGCTCCGGAAGTCTTACGCGTATTATTCGGAGCGGCTACCTGGCAATATACCGGTGGACTCCAATGGCAATCCCTTGCCGGGATCCGGGCCGGATACGCTTTATACAATTTACATGGAGACCGGGACCGGTGAGCTATACTGGGACAGTGCATGGGTTGGGGAAAAGACTTTCACTGTCATCGCTCAATTATTACAGGACCCGGTTGTAAAAGCCGGAATGGAGAAAAACGGGAACCAGCCGGCTCTAATACGGGCAGGGAAGGGGGCTGTACTCTGGAGACTTGATTTAGTACCCATTGAACCGGTACCGGGAAAGCCTGTTTTACCCGGTGGAAAGATGTTTATCAAAGGCCGGAAGGACAAAAAAAAATTTGAAATACATATCAATCGCCTGGTTGAGCTGACCGTTCCGCCATCGGTCTGAGCATTTCTGCCATAGCCCCCGGGTTAGGTGTGAAAATTTGTCCTGTCCCCTCCCGAAAATGTAAATATTTCAGTCTCCGGCAGTTGCCGGTCTGAAAAAATGGCTTTTTTCCGCCTGCGGCATAGTATTTCGTGTACCTTTGCGCCCCCAACCTCCGGGCCTGGACAAAGGAGGGTTCATCATTTAAAAAAACACAAAATCAATACAACTATGGCTAAGAAAGTCAATGTTACCCCGCTTCACGACAGGGTAATTGTAAAAGCTGCCGCTGCGGAAGAGAAAACAGCCGGTGGAATCATCATCCCCGATACTGCGAAGGAAAAACCCCAGCGCGGAACCGTGATCGCAGCCGGTCCCGGTAAAAAAGACGAACCAGTTACCGTTAAAACAGGAGATACTGTATTATATGGTAAATATGCCGGCACAGAGATCCAGATCGATGGCGAAGACTACCTGATCATGCGGGAGTCGGATATACTGGCGATTGTGTAATAAAGCTGTGAGCGCTGAGTTTCGGGCAAATACACTGTTTTTTCCCGCAACTCGTGGCTCGTAACTTTTTCTGTATGAATGACGTTTCCATTTAACAACAACAACAATAAACAAAAACTAAAATGGCAAAGCAAATCTTCTTCGACATTGAAGCAAGAAATAAAATGAAGAAAGGGGTGGATACCCTGGCCAACGCGGTGAAAGTGACCCTGGGTCCCAAAGGCCGTAATGTGGTGATCGAGAAAAAATTTGGTGCTCCCGGTGTGACGAAAGACGGGGTGACCGTAGCAAAGGAAATTGAACTGGAAGATCCCATTGAGAATATGGGTGCCCAGATGGTGAAGGAAGTGGCTTCCAAAACCGCGGATATTGCCGGTGATGGTACCACTACCGCTACCGTACTGGCCCAGTCCATCATCAGCGAAGGGCTGAAGATGGTGGCAGCCGGTGCCAATCCCATGGACCTGAAAAGAGGGATCGACAAAGCGGTAAGCCTGGTGGTGGAAAGCCTGAAATCCCAGAGCCAGACCGTTGGAAGCGACAGTAAGAAAATCCAGCAGGTGGCTACCATTTCTGCCAATAATGATGAGACCATCGGCAAACTGATTGCCGAGGCCTTTACCAAAGTGGGTAAAGAAGGGGTGATTACGGTGGAAGAAGCAAAAGGTACCGATACCACCGTTGACGTGGTGGAAGGGATGCAGTTTGACCGCGGTTATATCTCCCCGTATTTCGTGACCAACAGCGAAAAAATGGAAGTGGAGCTGCAGAATCCCTATATCCTGATCTATGACAAAAAGATCAGCAATATGAAAGATATTCTCCATATCCTGGAGAAAGTGGCCCAGGGCGGTCGTCCGCTCCTGATCATTGCCGAAGACCTGGAAGGGGAAGCACTGGCTACGCTGGTGGTAAACAAGCTCCGTGGTACCCTGAAAGTGGCTGCCGTAAAAGCGCCCGGCTTCGGTGACCGCCGTAAGGAAATGCTGCAGGATATCGCGATCCTTACCAAGGGTATCGTGATCAGCGAAGAGCAGGGGTACAAACTGGAGAATGCCGACCTGACCTATCTCGGACAGGCAACTTCAGTAACCATCGATAAAGACAATACAACTGTGGTGGGTGGTAAAGGCAAGAAAGAAGATATTGTGGCCCGTGTGAACCAGATCAAGGCGCAGATTGAAGTAACAACCTCAGACTACGATAAGGAAAAATTACAGGAGCGCCTGGCCAAACTGAGCGGCGGGGTAGCCGTGCTGTATGTAGGTGCCGCCACTGAAATGGAAATGAAAGAAAAAAAGGACCGGGTGGATGATGCCCTTCATGCAACAAGAGCCGCCGTGGAAGAAGGGATCGTGCCCGGTGGCGGGGTGGCTTATATCCGCGCCATCGAAAGCCTGGAAGCGAAAGTCCGCGGCCAGATCGCCGATGAGCAAACCGGTATGGCCATTGTGCGCCGTGCGCTGGAAGAGCCGATCCGTATCCTGACTGCGAATGCGGGGATCGACGGTTCCATCGTGGTACAAAAGATCAAGGAAGGAAAAGGTGATTATGGTTTCAACGCCCGGACCGAGACCTATGAAAATATGTTCAAAGCCGGCGTGATTGACCCGACCAAGGTTAGCCGCGTGGCACTGGAGAATGCTGCTTCTATCGCGGGTATGCTGCTCACCACCGAATGCGTGGTGGCTGACAAACCCAAGAAAGAAGAGCCCCATGCACATGGTGCGCCTGATATGGGTGGGATGGGTTATTAAAATTAATATTCCGTTCTTAATAAGCCCCTGCCGCAAGGTGGGGGCTTTCTTTTACCCGTTAAAAAAGACCAGTGTGTCTGTTAAGTAATCAGGGTTTTTCCATTCTGAAAATTCAGAACCGGTTAAATGGATAAAGAATATTAATTATGTGTCTGCCTGCTTTTTGAAGTAACAGATGAGTCATTCTGAATTCTTCATTGCCTTTATATCCGGGTCTTTTTTTGTTTTCAGCCGATAAAAATCAAGTTGCAGGAAATTTAAAAAACCCTAATTTTAACAGCCTTTAAGTCAATAATCAAACTAATTTTTATGAGTAAATTGTACAAATTTTTACTGGCTATCCTGATAGTCAGCAGTTCCTCATTTAAAGCAACAGGGCAGCTGCCATACTGGTCCCTGAACAATGAGAGCGGCCGCATCACTACTGACAAAGCGGTTGCGCGGCAATCTTTCCCTAAAGAGTTCAGACTGTTTGATTTAAATATTGATCCTTTACGACAGCAATTATTCTCCATTGTCGGCACAAATGCCGGGCGGCATTCCGCCATCATTACCCTTCCGAACGCAAATGGCGGGTTTGAGCAGTTTGAAGTGGTTGAAGCCTCCAATTTTGAACCGGCTTTACAAGCCCGTTTCCCTGAGATCCGGGCCTATTCTGGTAAAGGTGTTCAGGATGGTTCTGCCATACTGAAACTGAGTATCTCACCCCAGGGGATCCAGACCATGGTATTCCGGACGAATGGTCCCAATGAATACATCGAGCCCTATTCCGCCAATCATACTACCTACGCGGTATTTAAATCACACCGGAATAAAGGCGAATTACCCTGGGTTTGTTCCACCCCGGACCAGCAACTGGCAACCAGCCTGAATAATCATATTAATAATATTACCGGCCGTCCTGAAAGCAGTGCAGGAGAATTAAAAACCATGCGCCTGGCACAGTCCTGTAATGGTGAATATTCCAACTGGTTTGGAGCAACCAGTGCTGCCCAGGTGGCCCTGGTATTAGCCGCTTTTAATGCTACGCTTACCCGTTGTAATGGTTGTTATGAGAAAGACCTCGCATTACACCTGAACCTGATCGCCAATACAACCCAGGTTATCTATTATGATCCCGCAACGGACCCCTATACCACGATGGGTAGCTGGAATGGTCAGCTGCAGGCCACCCTTACTGCTGTAATCGGTGAAGCCAACTATGATATCGGTCATATGTTTGGTGCGAGTGGCGGTGGTGGTAATGCCGGCTGTATCGGTTGTGTATGTGTGGATGGCATAAAAGGAAGCGGAATTACATCTCCTGCGGACGGGATTCCCCAGGGAGATAATTTTGATATTGACTATGTGGCACATGAGGTAGGTCACCAGTTAGGCGGCAACCATACCTTCTCCATGTCAAATGAAGGTACCGGTGTAAATAAAGAAGTGGGTTCCGGCATCACCATCATGGGATATGCAGGCATCACCGCTCAGGACGTGGCTCCGCACTCCATTGATATCTTCCATGAAGCCTCGATCCAGCAAATCCAGGTGAACATGGCTGGCAAAACCTGTCCGATCACGACAAATATTACGGCCAATAATGCCACACCGGTGGTGGCCCCTGTCAGCAACTACACTATTCCCATTACTACTCCCTTCGCTTTAACAGGTTCTGCTACTGACGCAAATGCGGGCGATGTACTGACTTATTGCTGGGAGCAAAATGATAATTCCACTACTACAGGTTCAAACAGTGTGGCAAGTCCTACTAAAGTAACGGGCCCGAACTGGTTATCGTTCAGCCCGGTTACTACAGGTACCCGTTTATTCCCCCGTCTCTCCACCATCCTGACCGGTGCCTCTGTTACCGGACCCTTGCCAGGTGGTGATGCCGGCGCAAATATCGAAGCGCTGAGCTCTGTTGCAAGAACCTTAAATTTCCGCTTAACGGTGCGGGATAATAGTCCTTACAGTTCAACAGCTCCGATTAAAGTAGGTCAGACCGCTTTTACCGATATGGTGGTGACCGTGGATGCGACTACAGGTCCATTCCTGATCACCTCGCAGAACACCGCTACCAACTGGGTAGGTGGTTCAACACAAACCGTTACATGGTCTGTGAACGGGACTACCGGTGCGCCGATCAACTGTGCGAACGTAAAGATTTCCTTCTCTTCTGATGGAGGTGTTACTTTCCCGGTTGTACTGGCTGCCAGTACCCCCAATGATGGTACAGAAAATATCGCGGTACCGGTTGATCCGACCGGGAATGGCCGTGTGAAAGTGGAAGCTATCGGGAACATCTTCTTTGATATCAACAATGCCGTGATCACCATCACGCCTCCGCCGAATGGATTTACATTCAACAGCCCTGCTCCGGTCACCGCTGCTTGTCCTGCTCCGGATGTAATGACTTCAGGTAATCTCACCGCTACCTGGGTGGGTACCTTTACCGGGGATGTGAGCCTGTCCGGTTCAGTTAATCCTGCGGGTCCGACCGTAAGTTTTGGCAGCACTACACTGACACAGGCTTCTCCGTCCACCACCGTTTCATTAACAGGTATGTCCACGCTTTCACCGGGGAACTATACTGTTACCGTTACAGGTACCGGTACCGGTGCACCGACACAAACAAGGGATATTGTTTTCACGATCAACCCGGGTTCGGGTCCTGTTATTACTACCCAGCCGGCGAGCCAGGCTGCCTGCGCGGGAACCGATGCGGTCTTTACGGTTGTGGCTACCGGCACTTATCAATGGCAACTGAGCACCAATGGCGGTGGCTCCTGGGCAAATATTGCCGGAGCAACTGCAGCTTCTTATACCGTTACAGGTACAACAACAGCTCAAAACAACTATCAGTACCGTGTAATTGTAACCGGCCAGTGCGGAAGCACCACATCAGCTGCTGCCACCCTGACGGTGAATATGGCCCCGGCCATCACGGGTCAGCCGCAAAGTCTTAACCTTTGCTCCGGCAGCTCGGCTACTTTCACGGTAACCGCTACCGGTACGGCCCTTACTTACCAGTGGGAACTGAGTACCGATGGAGGAACAACGTACAACCCGATCTCAGGGGCTACCGCAGCCACTTATAATATCGCTTCCGTTGCAGTAACAGATAATAACAACAAGTATCGTTGCGTGGTTTCCGGAACCTGTGCTCCGGCAGCCACTTCTGCTGCAGCCACCCTGCTGGTTTCTGCCTCTATTACTATTTCCACTAACCCCGCCGACCAGACCGTTTGTGAAGCGACCAATGTATCCTTCACTGTGGCTGCTGGTGGTTCGGGCCTGTCTTATCAGTGGCAGATCAGTACCGATGGTGGTACTACATTTACCGACCTGGCCAATACAGGTAATTATTCCGGTGCAACCACTACTACCATGACGATCACCGGTGTACTGCCTTCCCAGAACAACTACCGTTTCAGGGCGATTGCCTCTAATGCCGCCTGTAACCCGGGTATATCATCAGCCGCCAAACTGACGGTGAATACCTTCCCGGTTATTACCGCACAACCGGTAAGTGCAACAATCTGTGCCGGTGCCGCCCAGACCTTTGGCGTAACGGCTACAACCGGTGTGGGTACACTGACTTATCAATGGCAGTTAAGCATCAATGGCGGAAGCAGCTGGTCAAATATTACAGGCGCTACCAGTGCGACATTTGCGCAGCCTTCCATTCCTGCAGGGCAAAATGGCTACCGCTTCAGGGTGGTCGTTACAGCAGGTTGCGGATCCGTAACATCCAATGGCGCTGTATTAACAGTGAATACTTACCCGATCATTGACTTCAGCCTGCAGGCAGTAACCTGTGTATCTGATCCTGCTTTCAGCATCAGCGCCGGTCCTGCCGGTGGTACTTTCAGCGGATCCGGTGTATCAGGAACCACTTTTACACCTTCTGTTGCAGGAGCAGGCGCGAAAACTGTTAGCTATACGGTTTCCAACGCGGCCTGCCAGTCAGTCGCCAACAGGGTCATCCTGGTCAATGAATGTGCGGAGCGTCATGTAACACTTGACAGGTACGGTTCCGTAACCATTTACCCGAACCCGAGTAATGGCCTGTTCCGTTTGCGCCTGAATTCCGACCTGTACAGCAAATTAAATATCAGGGTCTATAACGCAGCCGGTACGCTTGTTAAAACACAATTGGCCAACGGGCTGACTTACGGGGCCCTGGTTTCAGTCGATATCAGTCACCTGGCGGGCGGTACCTATCACCTGTTCCTGTCCAATGATGAGAACGGAAGCTTTGTCAGCAAGGGTACGACCGTTGTTGTTTTTAAATAAATGCGCTGAATAAATTTTGAAAATAAAGGGGCTGCCTCGACAAAAGAGGCAGCCTTTTTTTATTTCTTGTTTTTTGCTCACCGAAAACCGGGATTGCTCAATGTAAAGGAAGGTCTTACCGGGCTTTGCGGGAAACCTTTATGCTGTGAAGGCCGCCAAGATTTTTCGACCAGGGTAAATTCCTTTTTCTTCTCCGGAAAATCAGGCCCCTGCAAAGTAAATGACCGTATTCCCCGATTTGCGAGGTCCTTTTGCCTGGCCCTTTTCATGCCGGAAACAAGCCTATAATTCGTACCTTTGCGGCCGCCTTGCAGGAACTAAGCCGGCAGGGAGCAAAAAGTGTATTAACTATGATCAGTGTTAAAGACCTCAAGCTCGCTTACGGAAAACGGGTATTGTTTGAAGAAGTGAACCTCAATTTCACCAAGGGGAACTGTTATGGAGTGATCGGGGCAAATGGGGCCGGCAAAAGTACTTTCCTGAAGATCCTGAGCGGGGAGATAGAGCCCAATAAGGGTACCGTGGATATTACTACGGGGGAACGGATGGCCGTACTGAAACAAAACCAGTTCCAGTTTGATGAAGAGACCGTGCTGAATACCGTGCTGATGGGCCATACCAAACTCTGGTCAATCGGTAAGGAGCGGGAAACGATTTATGCCAAGGCCGATTTCACGGAAGAGGATGGCATGCGGGCCGGGGAACTGGAACATGAATACGGTGAACTGGGTGGCTATACTGCGGAAAGTGATGCCGCCACATTGCTCAGTGAACTGGGGGTGAAAGAATCGTATCAGCAATCCCTGATGAAAGATATTCCCTCCAACCTGAAAGTAAGGGTGCTGCTGGCCCAGGCGCTATTTGGGAATCCGGATATCTTATTACTCGATGAGCCGACCAACGGTCTTGACATCGAAACGATCAGCTGGCTGGAAAATTTCCTTGCCGATTACGAAAATATTGTTTTGGTCGTGAGCCATGACCGTCACTTCCTCGATGCTGTATGTACCCATGTGGCTGATGTGGACCGGCAGAAGATTAAGATTTTTACCGGTAACTATACCTTCTGGTATGAATCATCCCAGCTGATGGCCCGCCAGGTCAATGACAAGAACAAGAAAGTGGAAGAGAAGCGGCAGGCCCTGATCGATTTTATCGCCCGTTTCAGCGCCAATGCCAGTAAGAGCAAGCAAGCCACTTCCCGGAAAAAAGCCCTGGAAAAACTGACGATTGAAGAGATCGAACCCAGCTACCGCAAATACCCCGGTATTATTTTCCAGCAACTGCGGGAAGTGGGTAACCAGATCCTCAATATCGAGAAACTTACCAAATCCGTGGATGGACGGATCCTTTTTAAGGATGTTACATTCACTGTTAATAAAGGGGATAAGATCGCCCTGCTGAGCCGGGACCCGCTTGCGATTACCAGTTTCTTCAATATCATTACCGCGGAAATAATTGCAGACAACGGTTCCTACGAATGGGGAAGTACCGTGACCCATGCCTACCTGCCGCAGGAAAACAGTTCCTTTTTCACCGGGCAGGATAACCTGATGGACTGGCTCCGCCAGTTTGTCCCGGATCATGTAAAAGATGTGGATGAGCCCTTCCTCCGCGGGTTCCTGGGAAAAATGCTCTTCAGTGGCGAAGACGTGCTCAAGAAAACCAATGTACTCAGCGGGGGAGAGAAGGTTCGCTGCATGATCAGCCGGATGATGCTCCAGAACCCCAATGTGATCCTGCTGGACCAGCCCACCAACCACCTGGACCTGGAAAGTATTCAAAGCTTCAACGAACAGTGTGCCGATTATAAAGGGATTGTCCTCCTCACCAGTCATGACCATACCTTCATGCAAACCGTTGCCAACCGCATCATCGAATTAACCCCGAAAGGGATCATCGACCGCCTGACTACATTCGATGAGTACCTGGAAGATGCAAGGGTGAAGGTGTTGCGGGAGGAAATGTATGGATAGTTGTCGTTAAATAAAAGGGGGAATGCTTTGAGCCACCAGCTATGAGCTGCGGGCTGTGTGCTGCCGGCTGAAAAATAAATGTTGTAGCTGAAAGCTAAGTCCCGACACCTGACACCCGACACCTGTTCGTAGATTTCCTAACACCCGCCGCTTGCGAAAACGCAAACTTCTTTCTACCTTAGCGGTACCAACTGTAAAAATATTCCGGAATCCATTCCTACCGTACCTGTTAGTCCTTCCGGGAAAAATTAGTATCCGGCCGGGGGGTATGTACAGACGAAGCAGTACTGTATATTCGGGTTGAAACCAGGGGAAAATGAATTTATTGGAACGGGCTGTCTCATTTGAATGGGACAGCCCGTTTTGTATGCTGTACCAGCATCGTTTGTCAATATCCCGGTGCCGGGAAGCAGCGGCAATAATTGCCCGGGATTTCCGGTGTAAATGGAGGGTTAATTGGAACAAGTTCTTATCTTCCTTTCTCAAGTATGACTGCTTCATCATCCCTGGCAAAAAAGATCGGATTCTGGTCCGCAACTTCCATCATTATCGGGAGTATTATCGGTTCAGGGGTCTTTATGAAACCTTCGAGCATGGCGGCTCAGTTGGGTTCCCCGGTCTGGCTCACATTGGTATGGATACTGGCCGGGTTATTCTCCCTGTTTGGCGCGCTGGTTTATGCGGAACTTGGTGCGATGATGCCGGAAACAGGCGGCATCTATGTTTTCTTCCGGAAGACCTTTGGCGATTTTATTGCCTTCCTGTATGGATGGGCCGCTTTCGCGGTGATCAATACAGCCGCCGTGGCTGCCATTGCCTTTGTATGTGCCTTCTACGCCGGTTATTTTCTGCAACTCCCACAATTCAGTGAGCGGGTTGTGCTGGTCAACGCCTGGCATATTCCCTTTATCGGGGACCTGTACCCGCTGAAAGATTTCGGGGTGAAAATACTGGCCATTGTCCTGGTAACCGGACTGACCGGGATCAATTACCTCAGTGTAAAGGCCGGGAGTTATTTCCAGGTTATTTCCACATTTATAAAAATAGCCGTGATTGCTGTGCTGGTAACCGGCATTTTTATTTCCGGGCATGGTTCAACCAGTCATTTCTTTGAAGCACAGCATCCGGAACAGGGTGGCGCTTTGCTGAGCGGGATCATCGCTGCCATGACCGGCGCCTTTTTTGCCTATGATGGCTGGATCAATATCGCTTCCATGGCCGGCGAAGTGAAGCAACCGCAAAAGAACATCCCGCGCAGCCTCTGGCTGGGGGTACTGGTTTGTATCATCATCTATGTACTCGTCAACCAGGCCTATCTCTATGTATTGCCGGTGGAACAGGTGGCAGCTTCCCCGCTGGTGGCTGCCGATGCAATGGGAGTGGCCCTCGGACAAACCAGTGAGGCCATCGTGGCTGCGATGATAGTGATCTGCACTTTTGGGGCCATCAACGGGAATGTCATGGCAACAGCCCGTATCACTTATGCGATGGGCAGGGACAAAGTATTCAGTTCCTGGGCCGGGAAGGAGCATCCCCGTCACCAAACCCCGGGCAATGCCCTGTGGCTGCACGGCGCCTGGACCTGTATGTTCATACTGACCGGTTCCTTTGATATGCTGGCGGATATGTTTGTATTCATCACCTGGATCGCCTATGGCCTGGGGGCGGTAGGCATCTTTCTGCTGCGAAAAAAAATGCCGCATGCAGAACGGCCATACCGCATCTGGGGACATCCCTTCATCACCATTCTGTTCATTGGCTTCTCCGCCTTTTACCTCATTACAACGGTGTACAGCGATGTAAGCAATTACCTGGCCAGCCGGCAACCGGTTATTAATTCAGTACTGGGGCTGTTCATCACGGCGCTGGGTGTTCCCTTATTTTTTTATTTCCGTAAAAAGAACCGGTCGGAAACAAAGGAATTACCGGACCAGCATTGATGTTCCCTTCAGCAGCGTTTTTCTGAGGGTGCCGGGCCGGGCATAACTGAGTACCCATACGTAAATACCGGCCTCCTGTAATTGACCGTTTACCCGGCCATCCCATTTTCCTCCTTGTCCCTTTGCCTGGAACAGGAGCTGGCCGCCCCGGTTATAAATACTGAATTGGAGCTGTTCCATTCCTTCTGTATTCAGCGGGAAAAGGAAGTCATTTAACCCGTCGGCATTCGGGCTGAAAGCGGTGGGTACCGCGATGATACAACTGCTGAACACAAGGACGGACCTGCGGGTCGTATCACGGCAACTTAAGCGGTTATTGGTTACAGTTAGCAGGATGGTAAAGACGGTTTCCCGGGCTACCGGCCCGTATCGCACGGAGACGGGTTGCGGCAGGGTGCTGCCAAGCCCGTTGCCAAAATCCCAGTCCCAACGATCGATGCTGCCCGTGCTTTTATTCAGGATATGCAGGGTGTCGCCGGGACATAAGGCGGCCTCCGTCTCGAAAGCCGCCGATACGGCAGCAGTTGTGGTAATCGTTTTTTCCACCCGGTCAGTACAGGAGCCGTTGGAGACCTCCAGCCGGATGGTATGCCGGCCGGCCCCGGAAAATAGCTGTACAGGGTTTTGCAGTACACTGGAACCTGTGATGCCAAAGGTCCAGTGCCAGTTGTTCACTCCATTGTTGCCATTATGAAAGAATGAATACCGGCTGTCCTGGCAGGATTCAGCAATATTATAGGTAAAGTCGGCGGAAACCGGGAGGGAAGTGTTAAAGAATACCTGGTTGGCAGTTGAAAGCGGGGTATTACATTCATCGGTCAGGGCAGTGCCGGCTCCCGGGTTCAGTTGTACTCCGTATGTACCCGGTACCTGCAGTACAGCATTAAACCGGACCTGGATATTGTTTGTAACAGGGTTATTCAGGCAGTTTGTTCCGCTTGCCGCGGTAATACTGGCTCCCTGCGGACCTGTAATAAGGAATTGGCTTCCGTCGGAACGAATACTGGAACAGCGGACCGGTTTACTGAATGCCAGTTCGGCGGCATCCGGTGAACAGGGGTTTGCAGCTGCCTCCTGCAATACTGTTTGCTGAAGCCCGGATACCGTTAGCGGGGTTGAATGTCCATCCGGTATGGCTTTGCTGCAAACATCCAGCAGGGTATTCCCGTCGGAACCGGTATGCACCTGCAGGGAATAAATGCCATTGGGCAGTGGCTGGGCAAGTATGATGTAAATGGAATCGCTGCCAAATACAGAACTGCAGTCAGCCGGGGTTGCGGAAATAACCGTCGTCCCGCTGCCCACACTGAAATCAGATCCATCCGGGGCGATACTGCTGCAAATAATTTTTTTATTCAGCCGGACCATGATTTTCGTTGCATCACAATTTATACTGGCATAATCCATCCTGGGGTCAATATCGTCAGTGATACTGGCGGTTCCGCCTGTAAAGGTCAGCTGGTAATTGCCGGGAGAAGCATCCTGGTTACATACCATCAGCAGGTAAGTATGTCCCTGGAGGATCTGCGGCATTCTGCTGAATACAGCCTGCCCCGAACCGGCACAAACAATAGTATCCATACCATCCGGTGATGTACCGGTTTCGCCTGGTTCAGCCGACCAGTTACAGGCGACAAACAGTGAAGGCTCAGTGAAAATATCGTAGGGATTCCGGCTGGTGATATCAAACAATTGCCAGTCATAATTAACCGTCGCCCTATCGGGGGAAATGATAAAGCCCAGGGTGCCGGTACTGTAACAGGCCATGCGGAAATAATTGGGATTGCTGTTCTGGTAAGGAAAACTGGCCGGACAGGGAACCGGTACCGGGGTAATCCCGCAATACGATGGGGTGTTGATGGTAAAGGGCTCGCTGCCGCAAACGGTAATGGCGGAAACAGGGGTCTGACCGGGAATGGTGCAGGTTTGTTGTGCCTGTAAGAACGGCCCCGAAAACAAGGATAAAAATATGATCAGGCGATCCTTTAACATGAGGTGATGAACCAGTAATTTACTAACTATATCGCTAAGGAGGGAATTTTAGCTGCCTGCGGTTTTTTGTTACATTCGTAAAAACATCATTCGCATGAAAACAGCCATTGTGACCGGGGCTACCGGCAACCTGGGGAGGGCCGTCGTCCGGAAATTCCTGGACGAAGGTTTTACTGTGTGCGGCACCGGACTGTTGCCTTCCGGTTGGGCTGGTTATGAAGGAAGCCAGGTGGACCTGTCGGATGAAACCGCGTCGGGGAAATGGGTTTCGTCCGTGATTAATAAACAGGGTGCGGTTGAAACCGCCATACTAACTGTTGGCGGGTTTGCAATGGGAGATATCGCGGGAACGGGGACAAAAGGTATTACGGATCAGATCAGGCTGAATGTGGAAACAGCGTATAATGTGGCCCGGCCTCTTTTTCTTCAGATGCTGAAGCAGGGCAGGGGGACAATTTTTTTTATCGGATCCCAGGCTGGTCTTGATGGAGAAAAAAACAAGGGAGTTGTGGCTTACGGGCTTGCCAAGTCGCTTTTGTTCCGTCTTGCCGGCCTGATCAACGAGGAAGCGGCCGGTACAGATCTGAGGGCCTTTGTCCTGGTACCTTTTATTATTGACACACTGCAAAACCGGGCTTCCATGCCGGGGGCGGATTTCAGTAGTTGGCAGACCCCGGAATTCCTGGCAGAAACTATTTTCAGTTATGCGATAGTTCCCGGGGGGAAAGACCCTGTCATCGTGGTTTAACCGAAATACATAACTATGGTATGTAACCTCGAAGTTCATAGCAATGGTTTTATTTCTCCATGAGGCTAAAAATGCTTCCGGCTCCAGGAATTTACCAGGATCAATTTTATTAAAAAAGATCCGGTTAACTAAACCTTCCATGCAGAGCCGGGTCTTATGATGGCCTTTTTCCGGAGAACCACCCTTTACGGGGATATGACACAAGGCGGTTATTGCACCTGAAAAATGGCAGGACTTTTGTAATTGAGTTAACAACAAATAAAAGGATATGAAAACAATCATTATGTCTGTGCTGCTGTTTTTACTGATAGGGTTGTCGGTAAATGCGCAGGTACTCCGTGCCGGGATCAATTTTGCGAATATCAGTATTACCAATGACGGTGATGTTGATAAAAGTTCCATGCTGACCAGTTTTCAGCTGGGAATCGCAGGAAATGTGAAAATAGCACCCATGTTTTTCTTTCAGCCGGGTCTGCTGTTAACCGGAAAAGGCTCAAAAACACAATCCGGGGCTGTAACGGACCCCACTTATTACAGGGCCACCAGCAATCCCCTGTACATTGAAATACCGGCCAATTTTGTTTTCAAAACACCCACCGGTCCGCTCCGTTTCTTTGCAGGTGGCGGCCCCTACCTTGCTATGGGGGTGGCGGGAAAGAATAAAACGGAAGGTAAGTTCCTGGGTACATCCTTCAACAGCGAAGAAAATATCCGCTGGTCAAATGATGATCCCTCCACACTCAATTATGAGGAAGGGTCCGGATATGGTATCATGAAGCGCTTTGACTACGGGCTGAATGCCACTGCTGGTATGGAAACGGCTAATCTTGTTATATCCGCTCATTATGGATATGGACTGGCCAAACTGCAGAGCGGCAGTAACAGCAGCGCGGATGATAAGAACAAACACCGTGTGTTTGGTGTAAGTCTTGGATTTAAGTTATAATTATAATACAACTTCGTCCGATGGGCAGGACTGAAATCGCTGGTTACGAAATGTAGTAACCAGTTTTTTTTGCCCACAAAAAAACTCATCAACCGGCGTTGGTTCTTGGAACATTAGAAACTACAAAACTGCCTGGCTGCCGACTACCGGCTAGCAACTACCGACTACTAATTTCAACCCCTCCTGGCAACCCGTCTGCCCCGCAGCGGGCCAGGTTTATGTTGATTCAGTATCTTGCGGTCCGTTTAATTTAAGAATATGAAATACTCAAAATGGATCGGTCTTGCTTCAGCCCTCATGCTGATTATCGCTGCTTTTCTTCCCTGGGTAAGGATTGAATCCCAGCATATCGTGATAAGCGGTGTGGATGCCAGCGGCACCAATTATGGAAAACCGGCCTATATCCATTTTGTATTGCTGTTTTTCTTTATCGTATTCACCATTGTACCCCGTCTTTGGGCGAAAAGGGGCAACCTGTTTGTGGTAGCCCTGAATACCGCCTGGGCATTGCGCAATTTCCTGGTGATTGGCACCTGCAAAGCAGGGGAGTGCCCCATCCGGGAGACCGGTTTTTACCTGATGCTGCTGGCTTCCTCCCTCATGTTATATTCGGCTTTATTCCCCGATATCAAAATTAAACCGGATTCTGCCGGTTAATTTCCCTTCAGGATTTTGTTTTTTACCCAAGGTGCATTCTCCATTCTTTTATTCTTTTAGGTAAGATTTACTGAACATGTATTACGCAGTGATCCCTGGTTCCTTTGGGGAGCCGGTTCCGTACCCGCCTGTTACTTATCCTAAAATGAATATTTATGCAGAAGAAGATTCTATTCTCTTTTTCGGTGCTGCTCTCTCTTTGTGCGTCCGGGCAGTACCCGTTAACCGGGGTGTACAACCAGGATTTTAATTTATTGGCCAATAACGGAACCGCTGCTGTTCTTCCCGATGGCTGGAATATTGCAGAGTCAGGAACCGCTGCTGACGGGCTCTATGCAGCCGGAAATGGGTCCAGCAGCGCGGGGGATACTTATAGTTTTGGTGCTGTGGGTAATACAGAAAGGTCCCTGGGTACATTGCAGTCAGGTACATTGAATCCGGTTCTTGGTTTTTATTTTACTAATAATACAGGCAGCGCCATCACCCGTCTTACGGTTTCATTTACCGGGGAGCAATGGCGGCTGGGTGCTGCCGGGCGGACAGACCGGCTGGATTTTCAATTCAGCCTGAATGCCACCACCATTTCTTCGGGGGATTGGGCGGATCTTGATTTCCTGGATTTTAATGCACCTGTAAACGCGGGTGCCACCGGTCCGCTGGATGGGAATGCGGCTTCCGGCCAAACAATAATTACAGGTACCATTACCGGTATACTTATTCCGTCAGGGAATACCTGTTATTTCCGCTGGACAGACCCGGATGCCACCGGGGCCGATGACGGCCTGGCGATTGATGAAATTACCATCAGCCCGGGGTTTGCCCCTCCTTCGGATATGCATTACCGTTCGGCCGGGAGTGGCAACTGGAGTGATCTTTCCGTATGGGAAGCTTCTGCCGACCTGGTAAACTGGACGGCCGCAACTGAAGTGCCTGCATTCAATTCCGGCAGTATTCGTATCCGGGCGGGGCACACGGTTACCTACAATTATTTTGGTACAGCTGACCAGTTAACAATTGAAAGCGGCGGGCAGTTACAACATACCGGCAGTCGTTTTACGATCAATGACGGAACAGGGGACGACCTGGTCATTCAAAGCGGGGGTATCCTGATTCTTTCCGCGGCAAATAACCCGCCGGTTTTTTCGGGTGCGGCTCCTTCGGTTTTAGTAAAAACCGGTGCCATACTCCGGATTGGGGCAGGCGGTTTGACCACCCTCCCCGGGGCTGCGGTACATGCGGCAAACTATATATATGAAGATGCTGCGGTGCTTGAAAATTCGTACAACGGGATCGGTACAAACGGGGTGACCTATTTCCCCAATGCAGATCCGGCCACCATCCCCGTACTGCGGCTTACCCAAAATATATCATTGAGTGCGGGAGCCGCCGCCACAACCCGCGTAAACGGGGTGTTTGAAGCCAATGGAAATATCAGTTTTACCGCTGCGGGTCAGAAAATTTTCCGGAATGGGATCCGGGGAACCGGGACTATTTCAACCACCGCCAGTTGTGGCCTGCTGGTTATTGACGGTACTACGGCGGTACTGGGTGGTACAGGTGCCCTGAACCTGTCCGCTTCCGGCGGCTTGCAGGTGGGATCAGCAACAGGTACTACCGTCAGCCTGCAGAATGACAAAACTATTTCGGGAAATCTCAGTCTGCTGCCAACGGCTACTTATATCGAAACGGGTAATTATAACCTGGTGGTCACGGGAACAGTCAGCGGGGGATCAGCCGGTAGTTATATCCGTACCGGCGGGACCGGCGGCCTGCAACTGAACGGACTGGGTTCAACCGGGGTGTTGTTCCCGGTTGGGCATAGCCGTTATAACCCGGTATGGATTGAAAATGGAAGCGGGCATAACTGGACGGTCGGGGTTTCCGACGGGGTCGTGGCAGATTTTCCGCAAAACACAAATGGTGCCGTATTACTGACCTGGCGGATCCGGCCTTCCATTAACCCACCCGTTGGGGGAGCTGATATCACATTCCAGTTTGACCAGGCTTTGCAAACAGGTGGATTGTTTACAACAGCTCCCTATGATGCGGAACCTGTACAGGCCTGGCACAGGACGAACGGGTACTGGCTGGCGGCAGGTGTACCGCAACCATTGGTAAATACCGGGGGCAACCTGCGTACCGTTAAGATAACCGGCCTCAGTCAATTCTCTCCCTATGGACTGGCAAAAACCAGTCTGCCCCTGCCGGTTGACCTGCTGTCTTTTACTGCAGGACCGGATGGAGAGGAGGCCGTGCTGCTGAACTGGGTGCTTGCTGCTGCCGTGCCGGTTACCACCCGCTTTGACCTGGAACGTTCACCCGATGGAATTCAATACACAAGGATACATTCTGTCCCTGGTAATGAGAGGAGTACCCTGTATCAATGGAAAGATAAACAACTGCTGAAGGGGCTGAATTATTACCGGCTGAAAATGGTAGGTGCAAATGGGGAGTACTCATACAGTCGTGTCGTTATTTTCCGGAATAACAATGCCGGTTTACTTGTTTCTTCCGTTTTCCCCAACCCGGTAACCGGTGAGGCGGAAATCCGGATCATTTCGGAAAGGGACCGGCTGACCCGGTGGATGATCACGGACGGGACCGGTCGCTTATGGCAAACCCGGTTTGTATTTATCAAGAAAGGCTATCAGTCTGTACAGCTGGACTTTTCCGCTTTGCCAGCCAGTATGTACCAGTTGCAGATACGGGAAGGGAAATTGTTAAAAGTGGTTTCATTTATCCGGCAGTAAGCGGGATCATTTTTCCGGGTTCAGGTTGTTTTCTTTCAATATATCGTAAAAGCGGGCTTCTTTGCCTTCGGCTTTCAGTTGGCCATAGAGGATGTTGATATTTTTTTCGGCATCGACCAGGCAAAGTGGTTTATTTCAATACAGGAATTGTAACTTACAGGTCTCCGTATTGGATAAATCCTGTTTATTTTCCTTTTTTTGAGTAAAAGCAATCGTGGTACCGCATAAATAATGAACTGCAGGAAGGCATTCCTTTTCGTTGCATAAGTTTTCAAGCGGGAGTCCTGCTTAGGTAATAAAACCATACTAACCCAGCGCATCCAGGCTTTTCCCGATAATATCCACCGCCTCATTGATTTCCTTTTCCGTGATCAGCAGCGGGGGGGCAAAGCGGATCTTGTCTCCATGTGTGGGCTTGGCCAGTAAGCCATTGTCTTTTAACTGCAGGCAAAGTTCCCAGGCTGCCTCCGGATCGGGATGATTGATCACAATGGCGTTTAACAAACCCTTTCCGCGGATAAGTGAAATATGTTTTGAATGCAGGCCGGCCAGTCCTTTCCGTAACTGTTCGCCACGGAGTTCGGCATTTTCCATCATCTTTTCATCTTTTAGAACCCGCAGGGCGCTGACCGCCACTTTACAGGCCAGGGGATTACCACCGTATGTGGATCCGTGTTCACCCGGTTTAATGGTCATCATGATCTCATCATCAGCGAGCACAGCACTCACTGGCATCATACCGCCACTCAGGGCCTTGCCAAGGATCAGTATATCGGGTCTTACCTGTTCATGATCACAGGCCAGCATCCGTCCGGTACGGGCCAGTCCGGTCTGGATTTCATCAGCAATAAATAATACACCGGCCTCCTGGCAAAGCGCTTTCGCTTTGGCGAGATAACCATCTCCCGGTACCCGTACTCCCGCTTCTCCCTGTATGGGTTCCACTAAAAAACCAGCCACGTATTTATCCTCCAGGGCCGCTGCCAGGGCCTCCAGGTCATCGTAAGGAATGGTTTTGAACCCGGGTGTATAGGGCCCGAAATTTTTGCGGGCCGTGGGATCGCTGCTGAAGGAAATAATCGTGGTTGTACGTCCATGGAAATTACCTTCGCATACAATGATGACCGCTTTTCCTTCTTTAATTCCTTTTACTTCATAGGCCCATTTGCGGCAAAGTTTGATGGCCGTTTCCACCCCTTCGGCCCCGGTATTCATGGGCAATACTTTATCATACCCAAAGTAATCTGTGATATACTTTGTATACTCCCCGAGCTGGTCGCTGTAAAATGCCCGGCTTGTAAGGGTCAGTTGCCGCGCCTGTTCTATAAAAGCGTCCAGGATCACGGGATGGCAATGGCCTTGGTTTACGGCGGAGTAACCGCTCAGGAAATCAAAATACCGTTTTCCTTCCACATCCCACACATACACCCCTTTTCCCCTGTTCAGCACCACGGGCAGGGGATGATAGTTATGGGCACTGTATTTTTCTTCCAGTTCGAGATAATGAAGGGATTTTTCTGACATGGCTATAACAGGATTCATAATAGTAAATTAAGTGATGAAGAAATAGAACAGGGAAACAACCGGCAGGGCCGGCAACAGGCATCTTATCCTCGGTGATTGAGGAGATCCAGGTTGGAGCAGAGAACGCTACTGTGCATGTTACAGTGAGACAACATGGGCGCAAGGTACGAAAAAAACGCAGAATCAGTGGCCGTCATAGAGCACCCCGGTGGTAGGGGTCTCTTTCAATTCTATATGACTGAGCCCGGGGAGCTGGGGTTTCAGCCGTTCCCAGAACCAGATCGTGATATTTTCGGCAGTGGGGTTTTCCAGTCCCGGTATTTCATTCAGAAGCCGGTGATCCACCTGGTCGATCAGGGGCAGGACCTGGTCCTTTAATAGCTTGAAATCCATGATCCACCCGGTAGCCGGCTCGGGCATACCTTTGATATAAACCCGCAGGTGATACGTATGTCCGTGCATCTGCCTGCATTTATGTCCCTCGGGTACCAGGGGCAGAAAGTGGGCTGCGTCAAAACCAAACTCCTTGTAGATCTCCATAACACTTTTTTATTCCGCAAAAATAGCGGCCTTTTTGCTTATCATTATGAGCCAGGTCAGGCAGGAATATTTTTTAGGAAATAATGAGCGGGAAAATCGAACCGGATTTCCTGCCCGGCCGGGTACAGTCCATACACCGTGCTGCCACTTCCACTCATAGAAGCATAATGACAACCGGCCTGGTACAACTGATCTTTGATGGCGGCAATAGCCGGATATTCCGGGAAAATCACTTTTTCAAAATCGTTTACCAGTTTTTCTTTCCAGGTATGAACGGGCTGCAGGATGATCTCTTTTAATGATTTTGAGGGCAGGGCGGGACAGAGATTCGCAAAAGCCTGTCCGGTGGGAATATGGATACCGGGGTTTACAAGCAGGATCTGATAGCCTTGCAAACTGAGCTCCAGCTTTTCCAGTTTTTCACCCCGTCCGCCTGCAAGGCAGGGCTGATTAAGAATAAAAAAAGGGCAGTCGCTGCCCAGTTGAAGCGCATACTCAATCAGCTTACCGGCTGTTATACCCAGGTTAAACGAGTCGTTCAGTAATTTGAGTGTAAAAGCAGCATCTGCGCTTCCTCCACCCAGTCCGGCTCCGCTTGGAATGATTTTGTGCAGGTGCAGTTGAATCGGAGGAAGATCCGGGAAGTCATTTTTCAGTAATTGGTAGGCTTTTACGCAAAGATTATCAGCTGGCAGACCGGCAATTTCAAGTCCTGATTGTGTAAATACAATGGTATCCGTTTTACCCCCCTCGTGGCCCGGGATGATTTCGAGTATATCGTTGAACTGGGTGGGGTAAAATACCGTTTCCAGGTCATGGTAACCATCGGCTCTTTTGCGGAGAATATGCAGGCCAAGATTGATCTTACAATTGGGGTAAACGATCATGGGTCAGTGGACCGGTGTTTTCTGAATTGGCTTTTGGAAGGGTTTATTTGCCTTTACGACGGCTGTTTATTTCATCCCTGATAGCAATGGCGCGGATATAATCCTCGCTGTCCAGCACCTCATTTAAAAGATGATTTAATTCCTCTATCGTCATGGTTTTCAAATCTTCATTTCCGGTCGGGCGATCTTCTTCCACCATCACTTCCTGTTTGGCTTTTTTCTTCTTACCGGTTGTGGCTGTATCCTCCATCAGGATACCGGCGCTTTCGAGAATATTCTCGTAGGTATAAATCGGGCAGCCAAAACGTACGGCAAGGGCGATGGCATCTGAGGTACGGGAATCGATTTCCACGGTATCATTTTCACCGGAGCAAACCAATTTGGAATAGAAGATTCCTTCCTGCAGGTCGCAGATGATGATCTCATGGAGGTCGATGGCGAAGGCATTCATGAAATTCTTCATCAGGTCATGAGTCAGGGGACGGCTGGGGGCCATTTTTTCAAGCGCAACAGCGATGGCCTGCGCTTCAAAACCGCCAATTACGATCGGGAGACGCCTGAGGCCATTCACTTCGCCCAGTACAACAGCATAGGAATGGGTCTGTGTAATGCTGTGTGAAAGGGCCACTATTTCCAGTTCTATCTTCTTCATAAGATAATGCGAAACTACGGCTTTTCAGTAAAAAATATATGTTCCGGGGACTGATTTAGTTCTGTTTACGAGAGGGGGATGGGTGAATTTTGACCCCGCGGCAGCCTGCTAACGGGCTAGGTGCGGGCCTGCTTACGGATGGCACTTATCTACCCGGCACTGTCTTCTTTATCGCCTTACCGGGATCACCCCTCTTATGGTCTGGCCGGGCAGGGCAGCCTGCAGTACTGAATAGTAGTGTCAGGTTACCGGTCGCAACTTTTTGATAAGGACATTTCGAACCAGACGTAACAGCAGTAAGGCAAACCATAAAAGAAATTCACGTAATGGATTTAATGAAAAACCGGGCTGCTGCTTGTAGCTGCTGGCCCGGTTCGAACGTAAACAGGTCTTACAATTATTAAGCTATTCCTTTCAATTTCTTAATAGCGGCGGTCATTTTTGGGACCACTTCAAATGCGTCTCCCACGATTCCATAGTCAGCCGCTTTAAAGAAAGGCGCTTCGGGATCTTTGTTGATCACCACGATCACTTTGCTTCGGTTCACCCCCGCCAGGTGCTGGATAGCGCCCGAAATGCCGATGGCGATATACAGGTTCGGTGCAATGGCAAAACCGGTTTGTCCCACGTGCTCATTGTGCGGACGCCAGTGTGCATCGGCCACCGGGCGGCTGCAGGCCGTGGCCGCATGGAGGGATTTGGCCAGTTCTTCCACGATACCCCAGTTCTCAGGGCCTTTCATCCCGCGACCGGCACTGACCACGATCTCTGCTTCGGTAAGCAGCACTTCACCACTGGCCTTCGTCACATTTGTTACTTTAACCTTGCCGGTTTGCACATTGGCCTGGAAGGGTACAACCTCGGCAGTTCCCTCTCCCGCGAGGGTCTGATAGGAATTTGCATTTAGGGTAATGATCCGGATTTCCGTGTTTACCGTAATCGTTGCGTACGCCTTCCCAGAGAATACATTTTTCTTTACCAGGAACCCGTTGCTGGTATCAGGCAGCGCCACCGCACCAGAAACCAATCCTGCTTTCAGTCGTACAGAGAGCCGGGGGGCAATGGCTTTTCCGCTGAGATTATTGGAGAAAACAACCAGGCTGGCACCGCTTGCCCCGGCCACCTGTGCGATCACGTTAGTGAATACCTGGGCGTCCTGGTGATTGAGTGATTCGTTATTGACATGGTGAATTTTCTTCACGCCGTATTTACCAAGGGCGGCAAGGTCTTCCTGTACGGTTCCCAGTACAACTGCTTCAGCCGTGGTGCCCAGTATTTCAGCTGCTTTGGCGCCATAGGTCAGGGCTTCAAGGGAAGCCTTCTTTACATGACCTTCAGCGGTATCGATGAATATTAAAACTGACATTTGAATAGTTTGTAGTTTGAAATTTGTGGTTTATAGTTACCCGCTATCGGATCTTCTTACTTGTTTATTATTTGATCCTTGATTATTTGAAGTTATCTGGCACCTGAATCAGGTATCCTGGGTGAGTCATCAGAAAGACCTGGCTTCCTCATGCAGCAGCCGTACCAGTTCTTCCACATTCTCGGCATCCACGAGTTTTACACCGGCTTTCGCAGGGGGTAATCCAAAACCGGCAACGGTGGTGTAAGCAACTGCGGTCACGGGTTCCTGCACTTTCAGGGGCCGGGTCCGGGCGGCCATAATCCCCCTCATATTCGGGATCCTGGCTTCGGCCATTCCTTTTGTGGCGCTTAGGACAAAGGGCAGTTCCACTTCGTTTACTTCCTCGCCGCCTTCGATCTCGCGGGTAACCGTAGCCTTTGTACCGGCTAATTCAAATTTTGTGGCGTGGGAAATATAGGGAAGGTCCAGCAATTCGGCTACCATACCACCGATCGAAGAACCATTGTAGTCGATGGTTTCCTTGCCGGCAAGCACCAGGTCATAACCGCCGTTGCGGGCCACTTCGGCTATCTGGGAAGCGATAAAATAGCTGTCATGACTGTCTGTATTGACCCGGATGGCTTCATCACCCCCCAGGGCCAGGGCTTTGCGGATAATGGGTTCTGCATCGGCAGGAGCTACCGTTACCAGGTGGATGATGGCAGCAGGATCCGCTTCTTTCAGTTCAATGGCCTTGACAAGCGCATACCATTCGTCATACGGATTGATGATCCACTGCACACCGTTCACATCGAATTTCGTGTTGTTATCGGTGAAAGCTATTTTTGCAGTGGTATCCGGTGTTTTACTGATACAAACCAGGATTTTCATTAGCGTAAGTTTAATCGTTATTGATTAGTTGTTTATGCAACTAAAACAAAGATAAGTAAGGGACTCTAATTCCGGGCATTTCCCGGTAAAAATTTTTATACAGATGGACCGAATCGAAAAACTACAGGAATTCCTTAAAACCAGCCCCTCGGACAGCTTTTTACTCCATGCCCTGGCCCTCGAGTATATTAAGCAGGGGGAAGATGAAAAGGCCCGTGAATTATTCGAAGAAATTGTGCACCGGGAACCGGGTTATGTAGGCAGTTATTATCACCTCGCCAAACTGCTGGAACGGAATGAACGAACAGCAGAAGCCATAAAAGTATATGAAAAGGGGATGGAGGAAGCAAAGAAAGCAGGCGATAACCACGCCTTCGGGGAGCTCAGGGGGGCTTATGAAGAATTGATTTTTTAATTCAGGCCCGGTAAAACCGAAAACCAAGTAAGGCAGCGGCAAACAGGACAATGGCGATTCCTTTTTTATTGAAAGAATAAAACCAAAGTCCTGCCAGGAAAAATACAGCCGCGAGCAAACTGGCATGGAAGATATAGGCATCACTGATGATCTGAAGGCGGGTACTGTCCGGTATCAGGGGCGATGAAAGTTGCTGCTTAGCCTGGAAAAAGGAAAGATATCCCGCGGTAACAACGACCAGGTCCAGGGTCATCAGTATCCGGCAGATCCAGTTCAGTCGGTTTTCCCTGTTGTTTATTTCCGCCATATTCAAAAATACATTTTGTTACTTTGTTTCCTATGGGGCTTACAGAGAAATTCATAAAAAGAGTTACCGCTCAATCCCTGTTTGCCAACGGGGACCGGCTGGTACTGGCTGTCAGCGGTGGTGTGGATTCGGTAGTGCTTTGTGAATTGTGTCACAGGGCCGGTTATGTATTCAGCATTGCCCATTGCAATTTTCAGCTAAGGGGAGAAGAAAGTGAACGGGATGAGTTGTTTGTAAAAGAACTGGGCAAAAAGTATAAGGTGGAGGTCCGGGTGAAAAGATTTGATACGGAGAAATATGCGGCTGGACAGAAACGCTCCGTCCAGGAAGCTGCCAGGATCTTACGGTATGAATGGTTTGATGAATTGATAAATGACCTCAACGCTCAGCCCTTAGTCCCCAATTATCTGCTCCTCACTGCCCACCACGCCGATGATAATAACGAGACCCTGCTGATGAATTTTTTCCGGGGTACGGGTTTGCATGGACTGACCGGCATTCCGGTATCATATGGATATATCAAAAGACCATTGCTGGGTTTTTTTAAGGAAGAGTTGCTGGCTTTTGCCAACGAAAACAAACTGGCATTTGTGGAAGATTCTTCCAACCAGTCTTCGAAATATACCCGTAATTTTTTCCGGAATGAACTGATCCCTGCCATCAGCCAGGTGTATCCGCAGGTAAATGAAAATCTGCAGGATAATATCAGCCGTTTTAATGAGGTGGAGAAACTGTATTTGTTTTCTGTGGGAGAGCTGAAGAAAAAATTATGCCGTCAAAAAGGCGCCGAACTGCATATTCCTGTTAAGCAACTACTACAGTTTAATAACCGGGCATTTATTTATGAAATCATCCGGGAATACGGATTTGGTGAAAAGCAGGTCGGTGAAGTGATTAAACTGGCGGCCAGCGAATCGGGTAAATTCATTGAATCTCCGGGTCTGCAATACCGGATCATCAAACACCGGCATTGGCTGATCATCAGCCCGGTGCAGCCGGCGGGATCCGCCATCATTGCCATACGGGAAGAGGACAGGGCAATTGAATATGAAGGCGGGCTCCTGCAATTGCAGCCAATTATCTATAGCGGGCAGCAACCCCCGGCTACAGCAACGGAAGCCTGGCTGGATGCAGCTGAACTTCGGTTTCCCCTGATCCTGCGGAAATGGAAAACGGGCGATTATTTTTATCCATTGGGAATGAAGAAGAAAAAAAAACTATCCCGTTTTTTTATTGACCAGAAGCTCTCAAAATCCGCCAAAGAAAATATTTGGGTGTTGGAATCTGGTAAGCGGATTGCCTGGGTCGCCGGTCACCGGATCGATGATCGATTCAAACTGACCGCCCGTACCCGTTCCGCCTGGAAGCTGACCCTTATCAGCCCGGCTTAGCCAAATTGAACGAGGTCGGTAAGGCTCATGTTCCGGATCTCATCAAAAAACAAACGAAGCACCGGGTAGTCCCCCAGGATTTTACATAAAAGAACCGTAAAGCCAATACCGAATACGGCACCGTAGATATGCGCGGAATGGTTGATATGATCGCCTCCCTTACGGTCCAGCATACTGGAAACAACGAGATAAATGATCCCGAAGAGGAAGCCGGCAATATATACGGGTATAAAAAATAATCCCATACCCATCAGCGGGTGAAAGAGTATGCTGGCAAACACTACGGCCGATACGGCCCCGGATGCCCCCAGGCTCCGGTAATGATAATTGTCTTTATTTTTCATATAGGTAGGCAGCAGGCAGATCCCCAATGCCAGCAGGTACATACCCAGGTAGACCAGGTTGCCATATTTCCCGAATAATTCTATGAACTTATATTCCACGCCTAAATAAACCGGGCCCGCGGGTGTACTGATACGCCCTTCCCCGAAAATGTAGAGTGTAAACATGTTGAAGATCAGGTGACCCATATCCGCATGGATCAGTCCGCAGCTGAAGAAACGGTACCATTGCCCCCTTTGTACGGCAGGCGGGTAGAAGATAAGGTCATTCAGGATCCGCTGGTTGCCGAAGGCGGTCAATGAAATGATACTGGTGATGATTATAATGATCAGCGTTGTGGAGATTAACATGTCAGTTGGGGCTTCAGTAAAAAAATATTATTTGTGATGGTATTTTTCGTTCTTTAAAATGGTACAGGCCCTGTACACCTGTTCGGCCAGTATCAGTCTTACCAGCTGGTGCGGGAAAACCAGTCCGGATAAACTCCATTTGTACCGGGCCATTTTCAGTACGGCTTCATCCAGTCCATACGCCCCCCCGATCAGGAAGACCAGGTTCTTCACACTTTCATTGGCCCGGGCCTGTATGAAATTTGCCAGTCCCTCAGAACTCTGTTGTTTGCCTCTTTCTTCCAGCGCTACCAGGTAATCGTCCTTGCTCAGCCATTCGAGAATGATCCCGCCTTCTTTCTTCTTCAGGTCCATTTCACTCAGCATACCGGCATTCCTGGGGACCGGGATGATGTTCCATTCCACTTTGTAATATCTTGAGATGCGTTTTGTGAATTCTTCCACACCTTCTTTTACGTATGTTTCATGGGCCTTGCCGACAGACCAGAAGGAGATTTTCATGCTGCAATTTAATGTAATAATTTGCCAATTAGTTAATGTGCCGGTTAGCCGATTTCGCGATCGCCTTTGGCATTGGGATACTAAAAGACATTCTTTTTAGTGAGACAGCCAGGAAAATGTGCCAATTAGACGATTAGCCGATTTTACGACCACCTTTCGCATTGGAATACTAAAT